>CBESOB010000079.1:0-11924 GCA_965530995.1 uncultured Flavobacteriaceae bacterium | reverse complement strand
GGTGTTTGGTGCTCATCCCTAAAGTGTCCCCCTGCAGATTCTTCCCTTTCAAGAGCATCTTTTGCAAATAATTCTCCTAGTTCCAAGAAATCTGCAACACGCCCTGCCTTGGCTAATTCTTCATTATACTGATCGCTGTTTCCTGGAATTTTTACATCTTTCCAGAACTCTTCCCTAAGTTCTGCAATCTCAACAATGGCCTCTTTTAAGTCTTTTTCGTTACGAGACATACCACATTTATTCCACATTATTTTTCCCAATTTTTTGTGGAAATAATCAACTGAATGGGTGCCATTATTATTGATTAACTTATCAATAGTGTCTTTCACACTCTTTTCGGCATCATCAAATTCTTTAGTATCGGTTGGGATCTTACCAGTCCGAATATCGTCAGAAAGATAATCACCTATAGTATAAGGCAAGACAAAATAACCATCAGCCAAACCTTGCATCAATGCAGAAGCACCTAATCTATTGGCGCCATGGTCTGAGAAGTTTGCTTCTCCTATGCAGTACAAGCCTGGTACGGTAGTCATCAAGTTGTAATCTACCCAAACACCTCCCATGGTATAGTGAACAGCTGGGTATATCATCATTGGAGTTTCATATGGATTCTGATCTACGATCTTCTCATACATCTGAAACAAGTTTCCATATTTGTTGCGTACGATTTCTTGTCCTAATTCTTTCACAAGGGCAGGATCATTTTCATCTAACCCTTTTATATGCGCTTGTTCTTTGCCATAACGTGTAAACGCTGATGTGAAATCCAAATACACTGCTTCACCTGTGGCATTTACGCCATATCCAGCATCGCAACGCTCTTTGGCAGCTCTTGAGGCCACATCACGGGGCACTAAATTACCAAAAGCAGGATAACGTCGTTCTAGGTAATAATCTCTATCTTCTTCAGCTAATTGGGTAGGTTTTAATTCACCTGTTCTAATAGCTTCAACATCTTTTTTGTGTTTCGGCACCCAAATACGACCATCATTACGCAAAGACTCAGACATTAATGTTAATTTGGATTGGTGATCTCCCGACACAGGAATACATGTAGGGTGGATCTGCGTATAACATGGATTTGCAAAAAAGGCACCACGTTTATGAGCTTTCCAAGATGCGGTTACATTAGATCCCATAGCATAGGTTGATAAATAGAAAGCATTACCATAACCACCTGTACCTAAAACAACAGCATGTGCTGAATGTCTTTCAATTTCTCCGGTAACTAAATTTCGGGCAATGATTCCTCTAGCTTTTCCGTCAACTATTACGACATCTAACATTTCGTGACGATTGTACATTTTGATTTTTCCACGTCCAATCTGACGATTCATGGCCGAATATGCGCCAAGCAATAATTGCTGACCAGTCTGTCCTTTAGCGTAAAAGGTTCTGGACACCAATACACCTCCAAATGAACGGTTATCCAATAATCCGCCATAATCCCGAGCAAAAGGAACTCCTTGAGAAACACATTGGTCAATGATGTTAGTCGATACTTCTGCCAATCGATAGACATTTGATTCGCGCGAACGATAATCACCCCCTTTTACGGTATCGTAAAATAGTCTATATGTGGAATCACCATCACCTTGATAGTTTTTGGCTGCATTGATTCCGCCTTGCGCCGCAATGGAGTGTGCACGACGTGGAGAATCTTGAAAGCAAAACGCTTTTACGTTGTATCCTAATTCTGCTAAAGTGGCAGCGGCTGATCCGCCAGCTAATCCTGTGCCTACGACAATAATATCTATAAGACGCTTATTGGCAGGATTGACTAAATTGATTTTGTCTTTATACGTTGTCCATTTATCTTTAATTGGACCTTTTGGTACTTTTGAATCTAAAGCCATAGTTTGTTCGATTAATGGATATGATTAAAGTGATGGTAAATAGCGATGAAAATAAATCCTAATGGTATTAGGATTGAATAAGCCTTACCAATATTCGTTAATGTTTTCTTTCTGCCAGCGGTGGCACCCATGGATTGAAAAGCAGAGGTAAAACCATGCAGTAAATGCAAGGCCAAGAAAATAAAAGCCACTACATAAGCTCCAACCCTTATAGGGCTCAAGAATTTTTCCTGAAGTTCATGAAAGTACCTAAACTCGCCATCATGCATGCCAGACCAGTCACCTTCAATGAATTTGGTGTTTATTTCTGGGAACCAAAAATCTATGAAATGAAGAATGATGAACGCTAAAATTGCAACACCACTCCAGATCATGTTCCTGCTCATCCAAGTGGAGTTTGCACCTCCGTTGTTCTTAGCATAAGAAACACCATTCGCTTTTTTATTCCTGATCTCCAAAATGAATCCCATTACAAAATGAAACACAACGCCAAAGATCAATACAGGTTGTAGCACAAATTGTATCAATGGGTTCGTTCCCATGAAATGTGAGACCTCGTTAAAGGTATCCGGACTTAAAACGGATAGAATATTGATCACAAAATGTTGAAGTAAAAAAAACATTAGGAAAAAAGCAGAAAGCGCCATGGCTATCTTTCTTCCAATCGAAGAATTTAAAATTCCACTCATTATAAATGTAGTTAATTAGAATTAATACAAAAGTACTGCATCGCCGAATTTTTGACAAACTTTATCCCTCTTTAATATTGAATTTAGAATGGGTATAATTAAAAGTTAAATCGCGGGTTGACCACCGTGTTATAAATGGATCCGAAAGAATAAGTGAACCCTAGGCTCACAAAATAATTATATCCAGACTGGATTTGTTGTTGTTGGAGCAGCAAGTCTTCTAAAGACACATCTCCTGCTGGCAGATTTATCTGGTTACGCGTGATTTCGTAGCTTCCATTCACATTAAAAGAAAAGCCCTTGAATAAACGAACACTAGTGCCAATAAAAAACGACAATTCAAACAATGTGGTGTCATGTAGGAATTGGTCGAAAGCGGCTTCTGCAAATATATTTCCCCATTTCTGGTTGATACTTCCTCCAAGAGATAAGCTATGTTCCCACAGCTGCTCGTTGTCTTTTCCGAAAATCGATGTTTCAATGTATTGGTTATAGATAGGCCCTATTCTATAGGATAACACAAGTTGTTTTTTTGCCGACTCTGCGTAATCAAAGAAATTGTATTCAATCGCAGGCTTAAATTGCCAGTAGAAATCCCTATTACTGAATGTGGAAGAACCCAGCCTTCCAAAAGCGCCTACAGACCAATGACTTGTGATACTTATGACATCATATATACTCACAAATTTCGAGTTGTTAACCGAAATGATATCATCCTCATCCTCATAACTGAAGGTTGCATTATTTTCACTGAAACTTGCCCTGAAGGAAAACTTGTTCTTTTCCGTTACACGTTTGGCTGAAACATTAAATCTGTAATTACTGAATTTACTTGTCTCCTGCCCATTGAAACGCCCATTAGCACCTAATTGAAAGACCCAATAATTCCACGGATCTTTTTGTTCTTCATTAGATTCTAATGGCTCCGCATCAACTTTGACAGTAATGTTATCGACCGATCCATTTTTCATCCAATATCTTACAAGTCCGAGTTTTAGTTGTTTAAGAATGACATTTCGCACATCATCATTTGTCATGTCGTTGAAGGTGGAGAAGGAAATCTTATCATTCATCTCAGAAAATTCATTCTTCCCAATGAACTCAACATCATACAATCGTCCTCCGTTAGCATTTCTTTGAGTCGCAAAGAATAAGTGAACATCAGCGAAATTTTGGTCTCTCACAAATTCTACATTGTTGAGATTCTGTTTTATATAAGTGTTGTCGCAAGAGCGGCAATCCAAGAATACTTTTAGATTATTAGTATTGGTTTGTGAAAAAATTTGAATGCAAAAAAATAGTACGGTTAAGACAATAGTCTTTTTTAACATTTAGATGATTGATTATTGATAGCTGAGTTTTAAACGAGGATCAGCTATGATTATTTCACCTCGAAGGATTTGCTGCTTGAACCAACTTGAACCGTATACGTTCCTTTTGGCAAATAATACTTTCCGTTTTGCGCTTTATTGATGTTGATACTTGTATTTCCTTTCATCAAGGCGACCTTTGCTTTCTCCGAAATGCTCAGATCGTAATCGAGGTAGTTAAAACCCTTATCGGCATTGACCGAAAATGAATTCAATTCATTGCCTTTATCAGATAATAATCTTACATTTTGTTTCCCGGACGAATCAGAAAAGAATGTAAATGTCGTTGATGGCTCAAAAACGCGCCCCCACTTTCCAAAGGAACCTCCCCATCGGCGATTTGACCTAACAGTTTCTGTTTCAAACACGACCGTTGAGCTAGATTTTCCTGTTCCAAATTCTTGCAAGGCTTCCAAATCACCTTTGTAAATACTTCTTCCATGCGTGCCTAAGAGAATGTCTTTTGCCTCTGATTGGATCACGATATCATGAACTGCGACGTTAGGCAAACCATGGCTAAATGCTTCCCAATTGTTTCCCATGTCAAAAGTCGTATAGGCGCCATTATCAGTCCCGACATATAGAATATTAGGATTAACAGGGTCTTCCTTGATGACATTTACCGGAGATAATGGGATATTAGAACTTATGTTTTTCCAAGTTTCCCCATAATTATCGCTCATGTAAACATATACCGAGAAATCGTCCCAACGATACCCATTCAAGGTCGCATAAACCCTCTCTTTTTTATGTTGCGATGCGACCACGCGACTAACCCAAAGGTCTTTAGGTAAGGCATTGGAAATTCGTTCCCAGCTACCCCCTGCGTTTTTAGTGACATTTACATAGCCATCATCACTTCCTACATAGATCAACCCAAACTGAAAAGGTGATTCACTAATGGATGTGATCGTGCCATAGGCTACATTTCCTTTTTTACCACCCGTGGTAAGATCATCGCTAATGGCATCCCAATCATTTCCTTGATTCATGGAGCGCATCAATTTGTTGCCTCCCAAATACAAGATATCTTGATTATGTGGTGAAAGGAGAATTGGAGTTTGCCAATTGAATCTATATGGATTTTCCCCAAGTTGATGTTTAGGCTGTATGTATTTTCTATCTCCTGTTTCTCTATTAAGTCTATAATAATTACCGAACTGCAATCCTGTGTAAACAATGTCTGTATCGCGAGAATCTATTTGTACTTGCATGCCATCACCACCCATAATCCCTTTCCAAGGATATTCGCCACGTTGATGCCATGATTTATTTTCTTGGGCATTATGTGGGCCGGTCCAAACGCCATTATCCTGTAATCCGCCATATACATGATATGGTTTCTGATTATCAACATTTATCGCATAAAGCTGACCTACTGAAGGCTGATTGAGCTTTATCCAATTGTCACCATCGTCATAACTCATATTTAAACCACCATCATTTCCATTGATCAAATGACCTGCCGTTTTAGGGTTGACCCAAAGTGCTTGATGATCCGAGTGAACATTTTCAGCATTGATGGAGGTGAAGTTTTTACCGCCATCTTTCGATTTTATAATTGGAACACCCATGATATAAATGGCATTCTTGTTTTGAGGTGCTACGCGAATCTCTCCGAAATAATATCCATAGCTATAATTAACATCTTCTAGATACTCGCTATGTGTTTTCTTCCAGCTCGCTCCACCATCATCGCTTCTAAAAATCTCAGCACTCACAACAGGTGAATCAAAAAGCATGGAATTGGCATCCTCAAGATATTTGGCAATGTCAATAGGTTTTACATTACCACTGCGTACCATTTGTTTTACATTTTGCGCACGATATTTTTCCTGGAAACCATTCATTTTAAGGAAACCGTCAAGTTGTTTGTCATCTAAATCCAGGAATTCCGAATTGCTCATGGTCTTGAAGTCATCTTTCTCTAAACCTTCGGTATCACCCTTCTTTTCTTTGGAGGGCCTCCGGAACTGACTGTCATGAAAAGCATAAACGGTAGTATCATCGTAAACCGCAAGACCAATACGTCCCACACCTTGTCCAGTAGGGAACCCGCTTGAAGTTGTTGAGATCTTGCTCCAAGTGTCACCACCATCCGTACTCTTGTAAATGGCTGAATTGTTTCCGCTACCATCGAAATTCCAAGCCTTTCGGTTTTTGGTCCAAGAAGCAGCATACATAATATTGAAGTTATTCGGTGAATGCGCAAGATCAATGATGCCGCTCATGTCGTCTACATAGAGTTTTTGAGACCAGGTATTTCCGCCATCTGTGGTTTTATAAATACCTCTCTCTTTATTTGAAGAATATAAATGACCTGTGGAGCCAATGACCACTTCATCAGGATTATTTTGGTTTATCAGGATTCTGCCGATATGATGCGAATCATTCAATCCAAGGTTCTTCCAAGTCTTTCCATTGTCGGAAGACTTCAATATACCTATTCCAGCGTAAGAGGATCGAGATGAATTATTCTCACCTGTTCCTACCCATATCACTCGATTCTTCCAATCTACGGCAATATCTCCGACATTTTGAGTATCTGAAGAATCCAGTATGGGTTCGAAGGTTGTTCCATTATTAATCGTATGCCAAACACCTCCAGAAGCGTAGCCTACGTAAAATTCTGCAGGATTGTCTGGATTGGCATCGATATCGACCACACGACCACTCATGATAGAAGGTCCGATATTCTTGAACGGCACATTCTTTACCAAGGATGATTCCTGCATGGCCTTTTTTTGCTTAAGTCCTTGTTGCACATCTGATGCCGATGTTGCAGCTGGTTGTGCTAAGATTGAGAATGTAAAAAACAGGAAAATGTAAGAGAGAAACTGATGGATTTTCATAGGATGGTTGGATTAAGAAAACAAATTATATAAACTGCTAAAATCAGCAAAGCACTTAAGGATAGTTTAACATTATAAATTTAGGAATTATAAATATAGATAAATGAAGAGTCTTCAAAATTATCATATAAAAATTACGAATTTTATAAATGTTTAGTTAATATGTAATAAGACTTATCTAAGTTTAACACTTAATTAACTAATAAAATATTTTAAAATGGAAGAGTATTTACCTTTAATTATTCAATTGGTGAGTGGCGCAGTTGGTGGAAACGTCGCTGGAGCACTCATGAAGAATTCATCCTTGGGCACACTATGGAATTCAGTAGCTGGAATCCTTGGAGGAGGATTAGGCGGAACAGTATTAGGCATGCTAGGAGTAAGTGGTGCAGAAGCTTCATCGAGCATGGACCTTAGCAGCATATTAGGCAGTGTTGCAGGTGGTGGTGTAGGCGGTGGGATTGTCATGGCCGTTATTGGATTTATAAAAAAAGCAATGAATAAATCATAGATATCGAAATTTATGTGTCATAAAAAAGCAGCTTTAAAGCTGCTTTTTTTATTTCTGCTTAAATTCAATTACTCACCAAGTGTTGGTATACATGATGTTACAACTTTAATTTTTTCTTAGTATCAATTTTAAGCTTACTCTTTTTTAGTTGTTTATTGAGTTCTGAAACTTCTTTGTTTATGAACTTTTCGAATTTCTCATCAACGATTTTCAGACGTTTATTAAAAATTGCTTGTACCTCTCGCTGTTGATCCGTTGGTTTGAAATCGATACCATGCCCAGATAGGTCACTAGCGAGTGCGCTTAATCTACCATATAATTTCATGGGTGAACGGAAGGCATCCTCTCGCGCTCCAGTTAAGTGAATATCATATAATGAACCTGCGATCGATTGCGCCTTTTTGCTAAGGGATTTGGCTTTATCAATGTCTGATGTCTTTTTGAGTTTTGGAATGATACTATCCAATTCACTTCTAACGACCTCTATTGTATTGATCATATTAACAGCGAGATTCATGGCGTCACGTAATTCTAATAGCGTTTCAACTTGTAGTTTAATGTCTTCAATACTTCCTTCAGATCTAGGGTCCTTTTGCACTTCCAATTCTCGCACAAATTCTTGATTATCAACTATGAGTTTAACTTTGTAAGTGTCCGGTACTACTTTGGGCCCAAATTGTCCTCGCCACAGATCTAGATCCCATGTCACCAGTGGTCTCCAACCCTCGCCATTTAATTGTACCCAAGGTCTTCCTGGAGGTGTTGTACGAATATATGGCTTGTATGTTGGTTCGTAGCGTAGATCCCACATGACACGATTCACGCCTTGATTATTTTTGCCTTTCAAGGTTCTAATGATTTCATTATTCTCAGATAAAATCTGAACTTCAACATTCTGGGCCAAGGTATCTTTTAAGAAGTAATTGATCTCAGCACCATACAATGGATTTCTGCCACTATTCTGACTTGGGCCATCTGTTTTAATACTTTGCTTATCGTGAAATCTGTACGCTGGACGCAAGCTAAATAAATGCACATCTTTGCCTATCGCCTCTTCGGCATATTCGCGTAATGGGGAAATATTATCTAAAATGTAATACCCACGACCATAAGTGCCAACTACAAGGTCATCAAATCGTTCTTGAATTGTTAACCAGTAAACAGGAGAAGGTGGTAAATTATTCCTGAATCGCATCCAATTACTACCGTCGTCAAAACTAATGTAAAGACCATTATCCGTTCCTAGATACAACATGCCTTCCTTTTTAGGGTCTTCTTTCACGACATGTGCAAAACTGTGTATGGATTTAGGGACAGAGTTACTTATTTTTTGCCAAGACTTACCGTAGTCTGAAGTTTTAAACACGTAAGACCCAAAATCCCCAACATGATGTGCATCTACTGAGATGTAAACGGTGCCCTTTTTGTGTCTTGATATTTCGATGTTTGAAATGGTTCCCCATTCTGGAAGCCCAGGAATATTGGGTGAGACATTTTCCCAAGAGTCACCGTAATTCCTTGTAATTTGAACCAGACCATCATTGCTTCCTGTCACTATGAAACCTGGCTCAATCTCGGATTCTTCAATAGAAATCAATACTGCGCCATCCCAAGTCATTAAATTATCAATGGCGATACCTCCAGAGCTTAATTGATGTGATTTATCATTTCGCGTTAGATCAGGACTAATGACTTGCCAGCTTTGACCATCATCATCACTTTTGTGAACAAACTGGCTGCCAACATAAACGCGGTGTTTTTTGTGGGCTGAAAACTCCAAGGGAAAATTCCAATACCATCTATATTTCATATCGGCAGGCGCCCAGCCATATCCAGCCTCTGGCCAAACGCGAACATCACGAGCATGTCCAGTGCGGATATCGTAACGTTCCAGTCCGCCATCATAACATCCCGACCAGACAATATTATTATCAAAAGGATCAGGTTGCGCAAATCCACTTTCGCAGCCACCAACTCCTTCCCAAAGACCTATTGGGATGTATCCTTGTAAACTATTACTAGGGCCTTTATACGAATAACCATCTTGTCTATTTCCATAGACGTTATAGGGTATTTGATCATCGACAGCCACATGATACATTTGTGCGATTGGAAGTACGACGCGCTGAAAACTCTTTCCATGATTAAGACTGATACTTGCACCACCATCATGAGCTACCATCAAACGATCTGGGTTTAATGGATCAATCCAAACATCGTGATTATCGCCGCCTGCCCTATAGCTCCCGCTGAGTGTTTTCCCACCATCTTTTGAGGTGATGAATTTTACATTAGGAAAATATATTTCATCAGGATCACTTGGCGATACAGCTATTCGCGTATAATAAGGTGCGCGCTCATTAATGTCATGATTTCTTGTCATAAGTGTCCATGTATCCCCAAAATCTTCAGAACGATATAAGGCTGGGCTATCAATTTCGAATAAGGCATAAACAATATTTGGGCTAGACGGAGAAATGGCAACGGCCGTTTTTCCTACTGGATTATCTTCACCTCCTGGCAAGCCATTATCTTTCATGGCATCCCAAGTAGCACCGCCGTTTTGAGATCTATAAATCCCACCTCCAGGTCCTCCGCTATTCAATCCCCATGTCTTAATGAGTATACTCCACATACCTACCAATAAATTATCAGGATTCTTAGGGTCAATTGCAATATCGGCCGCACCAGTGCCTTCATCAATGAACAAAACGCGATTCCATGAGTCGCCACCATTCGTGGTTTTATAGACACCTCTCTCTTGTTGAGGGCCAAAGGTGTGTCCTAGCGCCGCAGCATATACAATGTCAGGATTTGTAGGATGCACGATTACGCGACCTATGCGCCCAGTTTTTTCTAGCCCCATATTTTTCCAGGTCTTTCCAGCATCTTCAGATTTGTAAATCCCATCGCCCATGGCATGCGCTGGACGTATTACAAAAGTTTCACCGGTACCGACCCAAACAATGTCTGGATTACTTGGAGCAATTGCAATGGAACCAATGGAAGAGACATCTTGATCATCGAAAATAGGACGCCAATTAAGGCCACCATCCGTAGTTTTCCAAAGACCTCCTGAAGCTGCTCCAATATAATTTATCATGGGATCTCCAGGAACTCCGGCAATCGCGATCGTGCGATTGCCTTCCGGTCCTATAAATCGAAAATTGAGATTTTCAAATACTTCATTACTAATTTGCGAAATGCTCATATGGAATGAGAATACGCTTAAAAAGAAACACAATACAACATTCTTTTTTGTCATTTTACTAGAGTTTGATGAATGATCATTAGGAGGCAATCAAATATAATCAATTATGAATTTTGAAACCGTACTTTTTCGATTATGCTTCTTTGATCTTAATCGTTAAATTTGTTACTCAAATACAATCCAACATGAAATACCATCCGATAGACTCCAAATTATTCGTTAAGAACCGCAAGAATTTCATGGCTAAAATGAAACCTAATAGTTTGGCGGTCTTTAACTCCAATGATATATATCCAATTAGTGCTGATAGCACCATGCCTTTTGAACAGCATCGGGATATTTTTTATTTGAGTGGTGTAGACCAAGAGGAAAGTATATTGGTCATGTTTCCTAATTGCCCTAAGGGAAAGCATAAGGAAATCCTTTTTGTGAAGGAGACCAATGAGCTGATTGCCATTTGGGAAGGTGAGAAACTCACTAAGGAAGCGGCTCTTAAAACCTCAGGCATTAAAACCGTGTATTGGTTGCAGGATATGGAGAAAGTGATGTTCGAACTCATGACCCAATGCGATACGGTTTATATAAATACCAACGAACATTATCGCGCATCGGTAGAAACGGAAACTCGGGAAGACCGTTTCACAAAATGGTTGAAAGATAAATACCCAGCGCATTCGGTGGCTAAGAGTAATCCAATTATGCAACGTCTACGATCCGTGAAAGACAAAATAGAATTGGATCTTTTACAACAGGCATGCGACATCACTGAGAAAGGGTTTCGGCGTGTTTTGGATTTTGTAAAACCAGGCGTTTGGGAATACGAGATCGAAGCGGAATTTATACATGAGTTCTTACGAAATCGCTCTAAGAAATTTGCTTATACACCAATTATTGCTGCAGGTAACAATGCCAATGTGTTGCATTATATTGAGAACAACCAACAATGCAAAGCAGGTGACTTGATATTAATGGATGTCGGGGCAGAATATGCTAATTATAGTAGTGACATGACACGTACAATACCTGTATCAGGCAAATTCACCAAACGACAAAAAGAGGTTTACAATGCCGTGAATAGAGTAAAAGACGAAGCCACAAAACTATTGGTGCCTGGAGCCCTTTGGGGATCCTACCATGTTGAGGTTGGTAAACTCATGACCTCTGAGTTATTAGGCTTGAAACTAATCGACAAGGTCGATGTCAAGAATGAAGATCCTGATTGGCCAGCGTATAAAAAATACTTCATGCATGGCACATCACATCATATGGGATTGGACACTCATGACTATGGGATCTTGACCGAACCCATGAAAGCCAATATGGTATTCACGGTTGAACCAGGGATTTATATCCCAGAAGAAGGATTTGGGATCCGATTGGAAGACGATGTGGTGATCCAGAAAAAAGGAGAACCTTTTAACCTGATGAAAAA
>CBESOB010000078.1:0-11950 GCA_965530995.1 uncultured Flavobacteriaceae bacterium | reverse complement strand
ATTAAAGGTAGATTTTAAGCTTGCAGCTTTAGGCGCTCTGGCTTTTGGTTTTTCAACATATCTTGTTATCATTCTTGGCGTTGGACATAATGCCAAAGCACATGCCATTGCCTATATGCCATTGGTTTTGAGCGGAATCATCTTAACATTCAGGAAGCAATATATTTGGGGTTTCTTGCTAACAGTGATTGCGATGGCACTTGAGATAAGTGCCAACCATTACCAAATGACCTATTATTTACTCTTATTGGTCATTGTATTAGGGATAGCTTATTTGATCGATGCCTATCGTAAAAAATTACTTCCTCATTTTTTTAAGTCTATTGGAATCTTGATTGTCGCAGTAATTCTCTCAATTGGTTTGAATGCCACCAATTTAATGGCGACACAAGAGTATGTCAAGGAGAGTACAAGAGGTAAAAGTGAACTGACCATTAATCCTGATGGATCGGAAAAGGAAATTACTAATGGATTGGATAAAGAATATATTACAAGATATAGTTATGGTATTGTAGAGACATTCAATCTTTTTATTCCAAGATTCATGGGTGGCGGGACCTATGAGGATGTTGGAAAAGAATCCAATACGTATAAATTATTTACCGATATTGGTGCAGCCCCGGTTCAAGCAAGAAATGAAGTAAAACAGACGCCTACCTATTGGGGGCAACAACCAATTGTAGAAGCACCGGCGTATGTAGGAGCGGTCGTGATTTTCCTATTCGTGTTAGCATTGTTCTTAGTTAGAGGCAGACTGAAATGGTGGCTGATTGGAGGCACAATATTATCACTGCTATTATCCTACGGTAAGAATCTTGGGTTTCTTACAGACATATTCATCGATTATTTTCCTTTATATAATAAATTCAGGGCCGTTAGTTCTATTCAAGTAATTCTAGAATTATGTATTCCGATATTGGCGATCTTCGGTTTGCAAAGGCTATTCAATGATTTTGAGAAAGATGAGGAAAAACTCAAAGCATTGAAATATACCTTAGGCATCACAGGCGGTTTGGCTTTGGTTTTCTTACTTTTTAAAGGAAGTCTTTTTGATTTTGTGGGTTTGCGCGACGGACAGTTTAGGCAGATGTATGGAGAGATAGGTCCTCAATACATAGATGCTGTAAAAGCTGATAGGAAAGCCATTTTTAATTATGATACGATACGAACACTGATCTTAGTACTTCTCTCTGCAGGTACAATTTGGGCATTTCTTAAGAATAAATTGTCAGAAACTGCCGTAGTTGTTGTCTTCGCCGGATTGATTCTATTTGATTTGATCGGTGTAGACAGACGTTATGTCAATAATGATGATTTTGTCTCAGCCATTAAAGTGAAACAACCATACCAAGCAAATGCAGCCGATCTTCAGATACTTAAGGACACGACACATTTTAAAGTCTTGGATGAATTGACAGATCCATTGAATAGTGGTCGTGCGTCGTATTTTCATAATGCTCTTGGAGGGTATCATGGTGCTAAACCCAGAAGAGTAGAGGATATCCTTACTTTTAGGAATGATCAAAACAATATGACTATTCTTAATATGATGAATGTCAAGTATGTTATTAGGTCGACAGAAGATGGTCCTATCTCATTGCAAAACCCTGATGCCAATGGGAATGCTTGGTTTGTTAATGAATTGAAATTTGTTAATTCTGAGAATGAAGAACTACTGGCATTGGATAACTTGAATGCGAAATCTGAAGCAGTATCGCGTATCAATGAGTTACCAAAAGTATATATGAAGGATAGTTTAGCATCCATATCTCTTCTTAAAATACAACCAAATTACCTCTCTTACGAATCTAGAAATAAGAATGATGGGTTCGCAGTATTTTCTGAAAATTATTACGCAGATGGATGGAACGCTTATATAAATGATGAATTACAACCGCATTACCGTGTAAACTATTTGTTAAGAGGAATGCAAATACCAAAAGGTGAACACACTATCGAATTCAAGTTCGAACCACAAGTCGTCGAAACAGGAAGTTCCTTAGCTTTGGGTAGTTCTATATTATTCGGACTGCTTCTTTTAGGCGGACTGTATTACGAATTCAAGAAGACGTGAAAAAAGTACTGATCATAACGTATTATTGGCCGCCTGCTGGAGGGCCAGGTGTGCAGCGCTGGTTAAAATTCGTAAAATACCTTCCTGATTTTGGAGTCGAACCAATAGTGTACATCCCAGAGAACCCTCATTACCCAATTACAGACAATACATTACAAGTCGAATTGCCTAAGGGAATCACAATTTTGAAGCATCCTATCAGGGAGCCTTTCAAATTTGCCAATTTGCTTTCAAAGAAGAGTGCTAAGTCGATCAGTACTGGGGTTATTCCTAGGAAGAACAAACAGAGCTTAATTGAAAAATTGATGCTTTATGTAAGGGGTAATTTCTTTATTCCCGATGCTAGAAAGGCATGGGTTAATCCTTCGGTTAAATTCTTGTCTAGATATATTGAAGAGAATGGTATAACGACAATAATAACAACTGGGCCACCACATAGTTTGCATTTAATCGGGCTTGGATTAAAGAAGGAAAACAACCTTAAATGGCTAGCTGATTTTCGAGATCCTTGGACCACCATAGGTTATCATAAAAAATTGAAGCTTACAAGGTCTTCAGTCTTGAAGCATAAAGAATTGGAATCATCAGTATTACATGGTGCTGATCAAATTTTGGTAACAAGTAATGTTACTAAAAATGAATTTCAGGCAATAACCAATAAACCGATCGAAGTCATAACCAATGGATATGATATGGAGGTTCCAGGAATTGTTTCATTAGATGAAAAATTTACGATATCGCATATTGGCTCTTTACTCTCTGAAAGAAACCCACAAGTATTATGGGAAGTTTTGAGTGACTTGGTTTCAGAAAACGCATCTTTTTCAGATTCATTTCAACTTAAATTAATAGGAACTGTCAGCGAGGAAGTGCTTGATTCCATCAGCAAGAACCGTCTAAAGCATTACACTAAATTTATTGGATATGTATCTCATAATGAAGCCATAAAACATCAGCGACAATCGCAAATACTATTGCTAATTGAGATAAATTCTGAGGAAACTAAATGTATCATTCCTGGGAAGTTGTTTGAATATATGGTTTCAAAAAGACCGATATTAGCTATCGGCCCTGAAGGATCTGATATCGAGTATATTATCTCCGAGACTGAAACAGGAACCTATTTTGGTTATTCCGATAAAGAATTTCTAAAATCGACCATAATGAGTTATTTTGACCTCTATAAACAAGGTACACTGCAAAGTGATCCTACCAATATTGAAAAATATAGCAGAAGAGCGCTAACAAGATCTTTAGCACAACTAATATAAATGGGAGTAGTTTTAAGTCAATCTTTTAAAAATACAATTTGGACTTATGTCGGGTTCGCGATTGGTGCAGTTAATACCTTGTTTCTCTATACCAATTTCGTGTCACCTGAATATTACGGCCTCGTAACTTTTGTTCTTTCAACTGCATACGTTATGATGCCTCTCATGGCATTTGGAGTTCACAATACAATTATTAAATATTATTCATCCTATAAGACGAAGAATAGTCTTAATAGTTTTTTCACTTTAATGCTTTTGCTTCCGCTCGTAATCATTATTCCTACTGCGTTAATTGGATATGTGACTTACGAATATATTGGTGATATACTATCTCAAAAAAATGCTATCGTAAAGAATTATATCTGGCACATCTTTGTTGTGGCAATTGCATTGGCATATTTCGAGATTTTCTACGCATGGTCCAAGGTGAAAATGCAAACGGTCTTTGGTAATTTTATGAAAGAAGTATTCCATAGGGCAGGAGTTATGATCTTGTTATTCTGTATATATAAGTTGTGGATAACCATCGAAGAATTCATTCTAGGAATTATAGCTGTATATGTGCTAAGAACACTAATCATGAAATTGTATGCGTATAGCATACATTTCCCGGTTTTTAGATTCAAACGAATTCCAAATTTGAGACCAGTACTCAATTATTCAATACTTATAATTATTGCTGGCTCCATAGCCGTATTATTGCTCGATATAGATAAGTTCATGTTGGGTGAATATATAGAAATAGAAAATGTGGCTTACTATGGTGTTGCCATATATATAGCATCGGTTATTGGGGTTCCTGCTAGATCCATGTACCAGATTACCAACCCGATCACTGCGGAGTTATTAAATACTAATCGCATTGATGACTTAAGGAATCTTTACAAGAAAAGTTCTTTGAATTTATTCATAGTCAGTGGATTGATCTTTTTATTAATTATCCTGAATATAAACGAACTCTATAAAGTTATTCCACAAGAATTCTCAGGTGGACTCTTCGTTGTTTTTTTAATAGGCTTAGTTAAGCTCTACGATAATCTACTTGGCAATAACAATTCAATCTTATTTAATAGTTATTATTAAAATTTTTTTTTTGTTCTTGGGGTCATATTGGCTATTTTGACGGTCGTCTTGAACATGCTATTTATACCTAAATATGGGATTAATGGGGCTGCATTTGCAACGTTTCTAGCCGTTGTACTTTATAATACCGCAAAATTGGCTTTTGTGAGTTACAAATTCAATATGCTGCCTTTTACCTCTGCAACGGCCAAGACATTCGTTTTGATCCTCATATTGATTGTGGCATTTTATTTTTGGGAATTCTCATTCCATCCATTAATCAATATTGCCCTGAAATCCATCATCGTAAGTCTACTATATTTAGTGATTGTATATGTATTTGATCTGTCTGATGATATTTCAAAAATGATGAAGAAGTATCTAAGAATATAGTTAATAAAGAAGATCCTACAAGGTGCTTTGAGGCATTCGTCCTGCAGGATCTAACTAACCAACTAAAGTTTTTTTAGTGTATTCCTCGTCTAGTTTTAGAGGTTTTACTATTATTACTACGCCCTCTATTTGTTGAAGAAGCCTTTGATCTACTTTGAGTTGATCTTTGTGCTACTCTACTATTGTCTTTGCCTCGTGTTGGACGCTGCTGGACAGTATTAGATCGTTTTCTATTTTGCTGTGTAACCGTTTTGCGATTTTTTTGTGCGTTAGGTTTTCTCATTTGTGAAGAGCCTGATTGACTTCTAGTCCTATTCTGTGCTACTCGTGGTTTATTGTTTCGAGTGTTACCCTTTACATTGGAAGAATTTCCTCTTCTTGGTGCGTCAATTCTTTTTTTAATATCACCTCTTCTAGGGGTGTTAATTACATCCTTTCCTCCGGTTTGTCTCGGAGCACTTGTAACTTTAGTATTTCTTCTTCCAGGTGAATCAGATACCCTATTACTCTTTTTTCTTGGAGAATTAATAGCGTATTTGTTGTTGCCACGTCTGCCAGGTATTGAAGCAACGCGCCTAGTGTTGTTTCTATAAGGTTTGTAATATTGATTTCTTACAGGTATGTAATTCTGACGATAAGGCCTGTTGTAGACCACGCAATAGTCATATGATGGTACCCTGTAATATCTGTGCCAAGGTCTGTAGGTATAAAACCTATTGTAAACATTAATGTATCCGGTGTAATGAGAAAAGGTATTGTATCTATTGTAATGCACATATAAGCCGCCAACACGAGCCACTCTTCCGTAATTATTGTAGTTTATTCGAACATCACCGGCACTAATTATGCGTCCGTAATAGTCATAATAGATCGGAATATTCTCGATCTGTATAATAGCTCCAAATTCGTCATATTGTACATAAGGGTTATAGTTGTATCCAGTATTAAAGCTTATGCTGACATTGCCATTTCCGAATCCGGCACTAACATTTGGCCCGTAATTAGACATGTAGAAATCGAATTGACCATCAGGGAAAATTGAAAACTCAATACCTGCTTCAACAAATATGAAAGAATTGCCGTAACCTCTCACAGAAATTGAAGTGTTGCTTAAATCTTTTGTTTTGGTGGTTTCAGCGTTTACCGAAGTTCCTAGGAGGAGCATCGCAGTAAATAATAATGATATACGTTTCATAATTGCAGTATTTAATGTTATTCATTGTAATAATACCAACCATCGTGCCAAAACTAAAAACTCCTCTTACTTAGCGAAAGAGGAGTTAATGTGGGAAATCCCACAAGGTGCTTTGAGGCAAACTACTTGCGGGATGATCCTATTTTATTTTAATCAATCATCATATTTTCTACGTTTGACTTTTTTGATTTTCTTGTATTTCTTCTGTTTGCCGTCTTTATGGTAATAGTAGTAATCATCATTATCATAATGGTCATTATGACTATTATTAAACCAGTCCATACCATGACCATTGTTAAAGTGATCTATAGAACAGCTAGTAGTACCGCAGAATCCACAACCTTGGTTACCATGGCTTACATGACCTCTCATGTTGATCAATCTTCCTTTTCTTCCATAAATAAGATCCAGACCGCCTACCTGAACAAGTTTGCCACGATTGTATCGTAAGTATACCGAGCCAACACGTTTCACTCTTCCATAGAAATCGTAGTTTATAGACACATTGCCTATTCTACGCACATTGCCCCATCTGTCACGAATTACTCGCATTACACGTGGTCTATATCTTGAAGTACTGTAATTTACACGCTCGCCCGGTGCATTATACGAAGCATTAATGGACCCTCTGCGGCTTTTAGTGCCTCTATAGTAGTAATCGTCATTATACCAATTGCCAAACTCTGTATTAAAGTCCAGGCTCCCATCAGGGAAGATCAAGAATTCTACACCACGCTCCACGAACAAAATAGGTTGCGTATAACGATAGCGTTTTGTAATTGTTAAATCTTCACCTTTTTTTTCAGAAACGATTTCCGATGCTGTTGCAGATGCCATTCCTATGACCATCATTGCAAATAATAGTTGTAATTTTTTCATCACTATTAGGTTTTAAATTAATCTTACCGATTTTGATGCCTTCCGATAGATATCGGAATCATTTAGCTTTTCGGCTTACGCTATTTGCTTGGAAGTTTTCAATTAGCGTGCCAAAATTCATAATTACCTGATAATTAGTTAAATACATAATTATTGAAAGACACTTTCTTTTTGTATTTTTAACATATCAATCAGTAGCTTATGAGTCAACCAACCGAAACTTGCATGAATTGCGAGAGAGATTTTGAAGAAGGATTTGAGTTTTGCCCCCATTGCGGACAGTCAGCAAAAGACGATCTGACCATAAAGGTTCTTTTCTATAATACCATAAGTAATTACTTCTCCTTTGACGCACGTTTTTTAAAAAGTTTCCTGCCTCTATTGTTCAGGCCAGGATACCTAGCAAAGCGATTTGTTGAAGGGAAGCGCTTATTATATTTGCACCCTGCTCAATTGTACTTGTTTATTTCAGTAGTCTTTTTCTTTTTGTTCTCATTTAACGCTAGAAAACAAGTTCAAAGCTTGGATGAGAGTCTGGCTGAAGCATTTAACCAAGAAAAGACTGTTGACAGCGCACTTACAGCATTTCAGAGAGACTCTATTAAGTTTGACAAAGTAGAAGTAAAACGAAAAACTGATTCCATTGCAAAGGCCATAGCTAAGAATGCTCTGTTGGAAACTAGTAGGTTTACGGACATGACTGAAGCGCAGGTCGATTCGATTGTTAACAATCCTAAATTCAAGACCAATACAAATGGCCTTAACTTTGGTTTTGACGAAAAAGAAGAAGAAATAGATTCACTGATTGCCATTAATGCTCCAGATGTTGAAATCTACAAATTATTTGGCATGACGGACGATGCAGGCTATTTTCAGAAGAAGCTATTTTCACAGGCACTTAAATTCTATAAATCGAGAAAAGGGGGCGGCATCCTGCAGGCATTCTATGATACGATCCCCATCGCCATGTTCTTCTTGTTGCCGATTTTCGCATTCATCTTAAAGATCTTGTTTTTTAGAAGAGGGCACTATGCGCACCATTTGGTATTCAGTTTTTATTATTTCTCCTTTTTGTTTACCGTGTTTAGCATCTTAGTGGGAATAGATTTAATATGGCCAAGTTTTCCGGGTTGGATTATTGGACTTATAATACTTTCAACCATTTTTTATCTTTTTCTTGCCCTCATGAAATTCTATCGGCAGCATTGGTTCTGGAGTTTTTTCAAGACAGGCGTCATAGCATTCTCATTCTTGCTATTTGTTATACCCCTCACAGCAGGATTGTTAGCGGTATTTGCTTTTATGTTTTACTAGAGTTTCTCTTTCAAATACCTGCCAGTATGTGATGTTTTTACTTTTATTAGTTCTTCAGGCGTGCCTTGTGCAACCAAATTACCGCCGGTTTCTCCCCCATCTGGACCTAGATCAATAATATGATCGGCACATTTTATCAATTCTAAGTTATGCTCGACAACGACTATGGAGTGTCCTTTTTCTATCAATGCGTTAAACGATTTCAATAATTTCTTGATATCATGAAAATGAAGCCCTGTCGTTGGTTCGTCAAAAATGAAGAGCGTTTTTTCAGCTTTATTTCCTTTAATTAAGAATGATGCCAATTTAATACGCTGTGCTTCACCACCAGAAAGGGTAGAAGAACTCTGTCCTAAGTTCACATACCCCAAACCTACATCCTGAAGAGGCTGTAGCTTATTGGTAATTTTATCTTGACCATTTTCCCTAAAGAAATCTACCGCATTGTCAATGGTCATGTTCAAGATGTCATCAATGTTCTTTTCGGCAAAGGTGACTTCCAGCACTTCTTTTTTGAAACGTTTGCCTTTACAGATTTCACATTCTAGATGTACATCGGCCATAAATTGCATTTCGATCGTGACTTCGCCTTCACCTTTGCATGTCTCACATCTTCCAGCATCTACGTTAAACGAAAAATGCTTGGCTTGATAGTTCCTGATGGTGCTTACTTTCTGCTTCGCAAAAAGAGCACGGATGTCATCATATGCCTTAATATAAGTCACAGGATTAGAACGCGAAGATCTTCCAATTGGATTTTGATCAACGAATTCTATATTTTGGACATTACTGTAATTACCTTCAATTTTGGTAAACTGTCCAGCCTTTTCGCCATAACCACCTATTTGTTTGAGTAGTGCCGGATACAATATTTTCTTTACAAGCGTGCTCTTGCCACTTCCTGAAACACCTGTAATGACGGTGAGCATGCCTAATGGAAAAGTTACATCGATATTCTTTAGGTTGTTTTCTCGTGCACCAATCACATTTACATGATACTTTGAAGTCCGTCTTGTTTTTGGCACTTTGATTTCCATATCACCATTCAAGTATTTAGCCGTTAGTGAATCTGAAAGTAGAATGTCCTTGTACGTTCCGACTGCTACGACTTCGCCCCCGAAGGTTCCGGCTTCTGGACCAATGTCAATAATTTCATCAGCAGCCTGCATGATGTCTTCATCATGTTCTACGACAATGACCGTATTTCCTAGGTCTCGCAGAGATTTTAAAACGGTTATCAAGCGTTCGGTATCCTTTGGATGTAGACCGATACTAGGTTCATCCAATATATACATAGAGCCCACTAAACTACTACCTAAAGATGTTGCTAGGTTGATGCGTTGGCTTTCACCACCAGATAAGGTGTTTGATTTTCTGTTTAGAGTCAAGTAGTCCAAACCTACATTGGATAGAAATGACAAGCGGTTATTTATTTCCTTGAGTAATCGTTTCGCGATTGTCTCGTCATAATCATTCAACTCCAATTGTTGAAAGAAATTCGCCAATTTATCCAATGGCATCTCCACTAGATCCGTTATGTTGACATCTCCAATTTTAACGTAATTGGCTTCAGGACGAAGACGCTTTCCATGACATGTGCTACATTTGGTTTTCCCCCTGTAGCGCGATAGCATTACGCGATTTTGGATTTTATAAGCTTTACTTTCCAACTCAGAGAAGAACGAAGTCAAACCTTCAAAATAATCATTACCGTCCCAAATAAGTTGTTTTTGATCTTCATTCAATTCAAAAAAGGGCTTATGGATAGGGAAATCGAATTTATGAGAATTATTTACTAATTGATCACGATACCAACTCATACTTTCACCGCGCCAAGGGAATACTGCATTCTCGTAAACGGAAAGGGCAGTATTCGGGATTACCAAATCCGTATCAATACCGATCACATCGCCATAACCTTCACATTTTGGACATGCACCGTATGGATTGTTGAAACTAAAAAGATGAACATTAGGTTCAAGGAACAGCATATTGTCCAATTCAAACTTATTGCTAAAATGACTTTGCGCATTATTTTCCAATGATTCGATGATGCATTCACCTTTACCTTCAAAAAATGCCGTTTGAATGGCATCTGCCAAACGATTATAAAAATCCTCTTCGTCACGAACAATGATCCTGTCTACCACTAGAAAAATATCCTTGACTTTTTTCACAGCGGAATTCGTCTCTTCAATCCTCACCACAGAATCCTTGATTTTTATTCTGGCGTAACCTTGTTGTTGTAAGACCTTTAGTTTGTCTTCCATGGCGCGACCACTTTCTAGATGAATAGGTGCTAGGAGTAATAGTTTGTCTCCTTCAGAAAAGGATTTTACAGAATTCAAGACATCAGTAACAGAATCTTTTTTTACTTCTTGATTGGAAACAGGTGAGTAGGTTTTACCGATTCTTGCGAACAATAATTTTAAGTAATCATAGATTTCGGTTGTTGTGCCAACAGTTGAACGTGGGTTAGTGGAATTCACTTTTTGTTCTATGGCAATTGCTGGGGCGATACCTTTTATGTAGTCCACCTTTGGTTTGTTGAGTCGTCCTAAGAATTGACGGGCATAACTGGATAAACTCTCAACGTAGCGCCTTTGACCTTCTGCATAAAGGGTGTCGAACGCTAAACTAGACTTACCCGAACCTGATAACCCGGTGATCACTACTAGTCTATTTCTTCTTATTACAACATCAATATTTTTTAAGTTGTGCAATTTCGCACCTTTTATGATGATGTTTTCTTTCGGGTTTACGTCTAAAATGGTTGAATTCATTGGAAAATTGTAGTGTAATTTCACAAAGATACCATTTCTGAATCAGCTTTAAAAGCTAGTCAATATGCAATAAAAAGTTAAAAAAAATGATTTCTTTTTGCATATTAGGAATGATTGTTGTTATATTTGAACAATACAAACCTAATTAATTGATTTTTAGCCTATAGCAAAACATTACTTTTTAATTTACAAACCCCAAGCCAGGAAGTTCGCTTCCAAGCGTTTAAAAAGTATTGAATATGCGAAAAGAAATCATTTCAGATGCACAGTTGGTTAGTGACTATATCAACGGACAGGAAAGTGCATTATCAACGTTAATTTACCGACACAAACAAAAAATCTACAGTTTTATCTATTCAAAAGTTTTTGATAGGGATCTTGCAGAAGATATATTTCAGGATACTTTCATTAAGGTAATCAAGACTTTAAAACGCGGAGCTTATAATGAAGAAGGTAAGTTTTTACCTTGGGTTATGCGTATCTCTCATAACTTAGTGATCGATCATTTCAGGAAGAATAATAGAATGCCAAAATTCGATAATTCTGGTGAGTTCAGTATTTTCTCTGTATTGGGTGATCCAGCGTTGAATGCTGAGAAGCAAATCATCAAGGATCAAGTTGAAAATGATGTAAGGCGTTTGATAGAAGAGCTTCCTGAGGACCAAAAAGAAGTCCTTAAAATGAGAATGTACAACGATATGAGTTTCAAGGAAATCTCAGAAAGGACGGGCGTGAGCATAAATACTGCTTTGGGAAGAATGAGATATGCGTTGATTAATTTGAGAAAGGTAGTAGATAAGCATAATATAGTTTTAACGAACTAATACAATAAATGAAGTTTTGCTGCGTTATTTATAATAATTAATAACTAAACCATAAAAATGGCAAAACTTTACATGACGGGTTCACGCAAGGTGGACAATCTAAACCCGCGGGAAGAAACGGTTAAATTTCTTCTAGATTATTCAAAGGCTTTAAG
>CBESOB010000077.1:0-11969 GCA_965530995.1 uncultured Flavobacteriaceae bacterium | reverse complement strand
TTAAGTAAACGCCCCTTTTTACGACAAAGCCAAGAAAAATGAATTCTTATATGAAATCTCTTAAATCCACATTATTAATTTTAGCCCTTATCTTTTCATTTAGTTGTCAAAACTCTGCACAGAACGATACTAAACAAACTGATATCCAAAATGCCGATCCAATTCAAGTACCCATGGAAAATGGATTAGCTAAGGCATATTTTGCCAGTGGCTGCTTTTGGTGTGTAGAAGCAATTTACGAGAGTGTTAAAGGAGTAGATGAAGTAATAAATGGTTACGCTGGCGGACTTACTAACAACCCAACTTACGAAGCTAGTAATACTGGAAGAACAGGACATGCCGAGGCTGTTGAAGTAATATATGACCCAGAAATCGTTGATTTTAAAACATTGGTAGATGTTTATTTTGGTTCGCAAATTGTCACTCAAGTTAATGGTCAAGGACCAGATACAGGTTCACAGTATAGATCCATAATTTTCTTCCAGAACGAAGAACAAAAAGAAATTATTGAAAAGAAAAAACTGGCACTGGGCAAAGAGTTGAATAGGAGAATCGCTGCTGAAATATATCCTTTCCAAAAATTCTGGATTGCAGAAGAGTATCATCAAGACTATGAAAAATTGAATCCAAATAGCAGATATATTCAGGGAGTATCTATTCCGAGACTCAAGAAGTTCCAGAAAAAATTCCCTAATTTACTTAAGGATGGACATTAATACTTGATTGCCTTCAACGTGAAAATAAGAGGATAAATTCTATCCTTGGTAACATAACTGCCAGATTTGGTCTTTACCAGACCTGGCAGCACATTATAAGGACTTTCATCATATTCGTTCAGGTATTCAATTCGCATTCCTGCTTCGGTTAGCGCCGTAACCACCTCTCCAAGTCCATGATTCCAGCCATATTCTTTACTAACCATACTTGATGATTCGTCCGCATAAGTGCCAGAATACTCTTCGTATATGGCTTCCTTCTGATTATAACCGTGCTTCATTACGGGAGTATCTCCTAAATAATCGAACATCCATACTATAGGATGGAATTCCGCAATAAAAAATGTGCCTCCGGGATTCAATCTTTCAGAAATCATTTGCCCCCAAGGTTTTAAGTCAGGCAGCCATCCAATGGTACCATAACTAGTAAATACAATATCAAATGTTTCAGAAATATGTTTCGAAATATCCAATACATTGCAGCAAGCGAATTTAGCATCAAGCTTTAATTCATCATTCAATTCTCTTGCAAGTTTTATGGCCTCATCAGAAATATCGACACCAAAACACTTAGCTCCCATCCTGCTCCAACTTAAAGTATCCTGTCCAAAATGACATTGTAAATGCAATAACGACTTGTTGACAACATCGCCTAGAGCCTCTAATTCGTATGACATCAAAGATGATTTCCCTTTCTTGAAAGCTTTCATAGCATACATGTCGCTTTTAGCGTGAATTGCCACTTTCTTGTTCCAGGTGGCTTTATTTACCTTAAAATAGTCTTCTTGATTATCCATTATAAAATTAAAATAGCACGAATTCCTGATTACCAAGAATATATAATAACGTAATCGTACTAAGCGTACATATATTTTATCTAACCCCTCGCAATATCAGGGGTATATTTTTTTGTTGTATTTATCCTTGGAAATTCTCTTTTTTGTGCGTGCCGTCGCAATAAGGCTTATTACTAGATAGTCCACATCTACAGAACGCAGTGGCCTTAATTTTTGTTTCTTTAGAACCGTCTTTATGTGTAACGTTCAAAGTACCATACACTAGTAACGGGCCGTTTTCAAACACTTCTACCTTGGTTTCCAAACTCTCTGATTCGTCAGTTTCAGCGTCGTTGTTATAATAGCTCAGAGCACCAGAAGGGCATTGCTTGACTTGTCTTACTAATTCTTCAGTCGATGCAGCTTCAACCTTGATCCAAGGCTTTTCTTTCGGCAAAAAGACATTTGAAAGGCCTTTGACACAAATTTCTGAATGGATACAACTTCCCGGTTTCCATATCACCGTAACTTCACCGTTTGAATATTCTTTTATTTTTTCCATATCCTAAAGTTACATAATTTCTTTGTTTGTACATTTGAGCAAATTCTCATCAAATGAAAATACAAATTCTCTTATTTGCCGCTTTAATAGCATTCTCTGCTTGTAAGAATGACAATAAAGAAGCCGTACAAAAAGTTGAAACCAAAGAACTGAGTGTTGCAGAAAAGATTGCGCAAGCCAATGGCATTGACAATTGGAAAAATGTGAACGAAATTCAGTTTACCTTTAATGTGGATAGGCCGAATTCCCATTTTGAACGCTCTTGGACGTGGAATCCTAAATCCGATGATGTTACTATGATCACATCTGCAGATACTGTATCATATAATCGGAAATCCATGGATTCCATTGCAATGAAAGCCGATAGGGGATTCATAAACGATAAATTCTGGTTATTGGCACCATATAATTTAATCTGGGATGAAGGAACGACGATAACCTATCAAGATTCTGTAAGCACTAATTTAACTAATGAAATGCTTAATAAACTGACCATTACTTACGGCAATCAAGGCGGATATACGCCCGGTGATGCCTACGATTTTTATTATGATAAAGATTACATGGTACAAGAATGGGTTTATCGGAAGGCTAATCAACCCGAACCTTCAATGATCACTACTTGGGAAGACTATCAAGACTTCAATGGATTAAAAATTGCTAAAACCCACAATGGCAAAGACAATAGTGTCAAGCTGCATTTCACCAATATAAAGGTAAAATAATTATCGTCTTTGAAGACTTAAGGCAATCAGCATTGAAACTGCCGTAAAACAAAAAAGGGCAATGAAACTCAACTTTAGGGTTGAAATATCAGCCAAAAATCCAAGTAAAACGGGACCCACCAAAAATCCAAGAAAACCAACTCCGGAGATAAAGGAAATACCTTGAGAGGTGTCTATGCCTTTTGTCTTACCTCCAAGTCTTAAAAGTTCAGGAACGATTACTGATAATCCCAACCCAACAAGGCCAAATCCAATTATAGTAATCATTGGTGAGACCAAAAGGACGGCGCCAAAACCCAGGGACCCAATGAGTGACCCTATTACTATGAGTTCTTTTGAGCCATATCGAGAACTTATCTCATCAGCAAAAAATCGCCCTAAAGCCATTGTAATGGAAAATACAGTATAACCTAATCCAATCATTGAAATATCTGCCTTAGAGACTTTTTCAAGATATAAAGCACTCCAATCGACAATAGCTCCCTCAGAAGCCATTACGAAGAATGCAATTAGGCCTAGACCAATTAAGGGCATGAAATTCTTTAGATTGAAACTGGACTTTTCGTCAGTAGCTCCTTTAATTTTAAAATAATGTTTTACAAATAAAAAATTAAGTATCAACATGATCACAACTACTACTAAAAGATGCGATATAGGATTAGTGACATTTTGAATAAAAAAGCCTCCGATTCCCGCTCCAAAAAAACCACCAATACTAAAAAACCCGTGATTTGCAGACATGATACTAACATCATCTTCTTTTTCCAATTCCGTGACTAGTGTATTCATTGCAATGTCCGTAAAGCCCGATGTAGCGCCAAAAAGATACATACCCATGCAGAGCACGGCATAAGTTGTTGCGATAAACGGAATGATCAGCGTAAACAAGAAAACGAATATTCCATAAGCAGTTGCCCTACCAACACCGAGCTTTTTGATCAATAAAGGGGCTAAAAGCACCATCGTTAATGTGCCGAGGGCCATAAAGAAAATTGCAATGCCAAGCTGACCTTCATCTATTCTCAATTTTTCCTTGATAGTTGGTATATAGATTGCCCAAGTGCCATATAACACATTGATAGTGGCAAACACCAATGCGGGACCAAAATAGCGCGAGTTGGAAAGTATGAGTCTAAGAGAATTCATTTAGCAAAAAAATAAAATCTAAAATACAGTTTTTAATAACATCTTCACTTCACTACAATACTATTTTTAAAGGATTATAATTGCTATTTTTGTGTATAAGCTAAAACCACCAACGTGCACGAATTTCAAACTGACCTTGATTATGCTAAACAACTGGATGCTTCCGATGAATTAGCCTCTTATCGAGATAGATTTCATATCCCAAAAGACAAAGATGGAAATGATATAATTTACCTCTGTGGAAATTCTCTAGGATTACAACCTAAATCAACGAAGGCATATATAAATCAAGAACTGGAAGATTGGGCAAATTTGGGGGTCGAAGGCCATTTAGAAGCGAAGAATCCCTGGTTACCGTATCATGAATTCTTGACGGATAGCATGGCAAAATTAGTTGGAGCCAAACCGATTGAAGTCGTGACAATGAATACTTTGACTGCGAATCTTCACTTTATGATGGTATCGTTTTACCAGCCCACAAAAACACGTTATAAAATACTGATTGAAGCGGATGCTTTTCCGTCAGACAAATATGCTGTAGAATCACAATTACGCCATCATGGGTATGATGACAAAGAAGGATTAATACTTTGGAAAGCACGCAAAGGTGAAGAGCTAGCGAACTATGAAGACCTTGAAAATATCTTGAATACCCAAGGCAATGAGATTGCCTTGATCATGATTGGTGGTGTAAACTACTATACTGGACAATATTTTGATCTAGAGCGAATCACCACACTCGGTCACAAACATGGCTGTGTCGTTGGTTTTGACTGTGCTCATGGTGCAGGCAATGTAGAATTGAACCTTCACGATTCTGGTGCTGATTTTGCAGTTTGGTGTACTTATAAATACTTGAATTCTGGCCCAGGCAGTTTGTCGGGTTGCTTTGTACACGAACGCCATGCTTACAATAAAGACCTAAATCGATTTACAGGATGGTGGAGTCATAATAAGAAAACCCGTTTCAATATGCGTCATGAATTTGATGTACTACCAGGAGCGGAAGGTTGGCAATTAAGCAATCCTCCTATTCTATCAATGGCCGCGATAAAGGCATCACTCGATATATTCAATGAGGTAGGCATAAAAAAACTTCAAGAGAAGTCACGAAAATTAACGGGGTATTTCGAGTTCCTATTGAAAGAACTAGGAGAAGATACCATTAAGATCATTACGCCAAGTAATCCAAACGAGCGTGGTTGTCAGTTGTCCATTCAAGTAAAAAATGCTGACAAGGCGTTGCACGATAAATTAACTGAAGCAGGTGTGATAAGTGATTGGCGTGAACCAGATGTTATTCGGTGTGCTCCAGTTCCGCTTTACAATTCGTTTCAAGACGTCTTCCATATGGTCCAAAAATTAAAATCCCTACTGTAATGTATATCCCTAAGGTTTACGAAAACAAGAATCTTGAAGAAGTGAAGCAATTCATTCAAGAAAACAGTTTCGGAATCTTGGTAACACAGCAAAACGGAAAATCACTAGCAACGCATATTCCATTGGAATTATCGGAAAATGAGTTTGGAAAAGATGTCTTGGTTGGTCATATATCCAAGGCGAATCCACAATGGCATAACTTCAGTGATAAAGGCGAGGTATTGACCATTTTTAATGGCCCACATAGTTATGTCTCTTCATCATGGTATGATTTTGAAGAAGTCCCGACATGGAACTATATAGCTGTTCATGTATCTGGCATCATTAAAACCATTGAAGGTGAAGCACTATACAAATCGTTAAAGGAATTGATGGAGAAATATGAAAAACCGTCCAAGAACCCCGCTAATATTGAAGACATGTCGGATAAGACCATGCGACAGATCAATGGTATTATAGGTTTTGAAATTGAGATAACGGATATTCAGGCGGCCTACAAATTATCACAGAATAGGGACGAAAAGAATCATCAGGCGATCATCACTGAATTAAACGAAACCGACAATCAAGGTTCAAAAGAAATTGCAAGTCGAATGAATAAAGAACGTAATAAGTAAATGTCAAAAAATAAACAAAATATACTCATCATCGGCGCGGGGCTTTGTGGAAGTCTTCTGGCTTTAAGATTAGGTCAACGCGGATATAATGTAACCGTCATGGAAATGAGACCCGATCTTCGCAAGGTGGATATAAGCGCTGGACGATCTATCAACTTGGCTTTTTCCGACCGAGGTAACAAAGCCATGAAATTGGTTGGCATCGAAGATAAGGTCAAGGCCTTATGTATTCCCATGAATGGCCGTATGCTTCATGATAGAGAAGGTAATACCATGCTTTCAAATTATAGTGGTCGAGATCATGAGTATATCAACTCCATTTCTCGAGGTGGCCTCAATGCCCTATTATTGGATGAAGCAGAAAAACTTGAGAATGTAGCCATCCATTTCAATAAAGGATGTAAGTCCGTAGATTTCGAAAATACGACGGCACTCTTCAAGGATTACCTCACAGAAGATGAATTCATTGAGGATGCAGATGCCATAATAGCAACAGATGGTGCAGGCTCTGTATTGAGGAAGGGTTATTATTTAGAAAAGAAGTTTTTATTTAGTTTTTCACAGGAGTACTTGACCCATGGTTATAAAGAATTAAGTATTCTACCAACGGATTCTGGCGACTATAAAACGTATAAAAACGCCCTTCATATCTGGCCGCGTGGAGATTTTATGGTCATTGCATTGCCTAATTTAGATGGTAGTTTTACAGTAACATTGTTCTTGAGTTATGCCGAAGGAACATATAACTTCAATAACTTGACGACTCCTGAAATAGTACTCGAATTCTTTAAAAAAGAATTTCCTGATGCCTTGGACTTGATGCCGAATCTTGTGGATGATTTTTTCAATAATCCGACGGCTCCTCTAGGAACTGTTAAGTGTTCGCCTTGGCATTATAAAGGAAATACTTTGCTAATGGGAGATGCTGCACATGCCATTGTGCCTTTTTATGGTCAAGGTATGAATGCCTCTTTTGAAGATGTTGTAGAGTTTGATAAGATTCTGGACCAAGGTCTAGATAATTGGGATGCAGTATTCACAGCATATGAAAGTACTCGTAAAAAGGATACAGACGCTATTGCCGACTTAGCGATTGATAATTTTCATGAGATGAAAGACCATGTTGCCAATCCGATCTTCCAAGATAAGCGTAAATTAGAAATGGCTTTAGAAATGAATTTTCCTAATGACTATTCTTCAAAATATTCATTGGTAACGTTTAATGAGCATATTGGCTATCGGGAAGCCATGCTAAGAGGACGCGCACAGGACAAGGCCATATTGAATATGCTAGCTGATGATGAAATTGACATTAATGGCGATTTAACATCCATTTTAAATAAAGTGAAACAGGAAACTCAGGAAATTTTAGATGAAGACAAAATTGCTGGATTAAAATAAATGTCACCTCAGCATTATCGAAATCCCAATATTTGGATTGAAGATAGTTAGCGCAGCATAACGAGAGGTTTTAATGAGGTCTCGACTGCGCTCGACCAGACAAACGAAATTATGGAAGAAAAAACAGTAACACCAAGAGGCGCATATCCGCATAATAGAAGAGCTGGCGACTTCATTTTTATATCAGGAACAAGTTCACGAAGAGCAGACAACACCATTGCTGGAGTCGATATTATTGATGAGATGGGAACCAAGCGATTGAACATTGAGGCCCAAACTCGTGAAGTTTTGTTAAATATTGAAAAGAACTTAATAAATGCAGGTGCATCAATGAGTGATGTGGTTGATGTGACGTGCTTTTTAGTAAACATGAATGATTTTGCAGGGTACAATAAAGCGTATGCAGAATTTTTTAACGCTGAAACAGGACCAGCAAGAACGACCGTGGCAGTGCATCAATTACCACATCCAGACTTGGTGGTTGAGATCAAGGTGATGGCATATAAGCCTATATAAATGATTAAGCTCTTTAGTTAATCGTAAACCATTCCCCTCCTTGGAGCGGATAACAACGCATTATGATTAAATTCTTTCGTCAAATTCGTCAACAACTTCTCACTGAAAACAAATTCAGTAAATACTTTCTCTACGCCATTGGCGAAATTATCCTTGTGGTCATTGGTATTCTTATCGCTCTTAGTATTAATAATTGGAATCAGCATAAATTAGAGACTAAAAAAGAGCAACTACTATTAGAACAACTTCATATAGAATTTTTAGAAAATAAAATACAGTTAGAAAATACCATTGATAAACATGAAACTGCATTAAGAGCCGTAGAGTATATTATTTCACAGTTCCCTATAGATATAGCTATTATTAATTTAGATACCTTGATGGTTAACAGAAAAGGTTGGGCTAATACTTATACGTTTAATCCATCGCAAGGCGTGATTAAATCCTTAGTGAATTCATCTTCTTTTGACTTAATCTCAAATTCTAATCTGAGAGCACTTTTGGTATCTTGGGAAGATGTATTAGCAGATTATCAAGAAGAAGAATTAACAGCTAAAGAGACCTTTGGGAGATTGATCAGTCCTGTTTTATTGAAAAACATACCTATGGGCAATTTTAATGATAACCGCTTCGATAAAAAATACTTGGCGTCTTTTGAATTTGAAAATATCTATAAATTAAGACAACATAATTTAGAAGGCATCATTCTAAATAATGAAGGCGAATTAATTAAAATTAGAGAAACTATAAACCAAATCATTGAACTTTCAAAACCTAACAATCAATGATTAAGTTCTTTAGTAATATAAGCAAATCGTTCCACTCCTTGGAGGGGATTAAGGGGTGGGTGAAATCGCAACAACATGAAAAAAAAACACTTTACAATGCTAAATATAAAACCCACCCCTAACCCCTCCCAAGAGGGGGAAATTTAGAACTATGATTAAATTCTTTAGAAAAATAAGATATAACCTCATGGAAACTGGAAAAACAGGCAAATACTTTAAATATGCCATTGGTGAAATTATTCTGGTAATGATTGGGATACTGCTCGCCTTACAAGTGAATATCTGGAATGAAAAACGAAAAGTAAACAATGATATAGATCGAATGTTTACCGCTCTTGAAAGCGAACTAGAAAGCAATATTTTAAACACTTCGGGATTATTGAATGTTGGTTATTTAACAGATTCTATACGTACTTTATTTAGAGACAATAAAGTCACTAAAGAAATGATTCGTAAACATCGATATTTGACTTTTGGCGATTTCAGAACACGTTCTACGTTTCTTGAAGAAGAACGATTAAACGAGGTTATTGCTCAAGAAAAAGAGTTGTCTCAGGATTATCAAACATTAATACCCGACATTAAACGTCTTAAAAGAAGAATTAAAGCATGGCTGTTTTGGCAAGGTAAAGCTTTAGAATTGTCCATGCAGCGCCAAAAGGAACTCGCTGATGAAACACCATGGTTTACCTCAAATGATTCAGTGGCTTTTGAGGCTATAATTACACGATCTTTAGAGGACAAAATATACCGAAGTAAGGTTGAGCATTACAATGGCTATCAACTCGAAGAAAATATTTGGGAGGCCAATTTAATTAGAACAAGCTCAGTGGAGCTACTTTGGGAATTAAAATCTACCAAAGATAAAAATCTAAAAATCGAAGGCTTTCTTAAAAATCTAAACCTTAAACCATTTATTGAATATCCATGTGATGAGAAACCAAAAAAGGTATATGAGGCATACTTTTCTAGAAGTATTATTATTTATAATGATCGTGATGAGGAGGCAACATTAAAATGGCACTATAAGCACAAAAACGATTACGATTTAATTACTATACCACCTAAAACCTTTGATACAAAAAATGAGATTTATATGGATGCTGGTAGTTATTTTGAATTGGAAGAAAATGGTAAATGCTCTAAAGTGTTTGATTCGTATGACGAAGATTATATAATTCTTTAACATTATAAAATAATGATTAAGTTCTTTAGAAAAATTAGATACGACCTTATGAATCAGAACAAGACTACCAAATACTTTAAATACGCCATTGGTGAAATTGCTCTAGTGATGATTGGAATTCTTCTTGCTTTACAGATTAACAATTGGAACGAAAACCGAAAAGATCGTCTTGAAGAAAAAGCGCTTCTAACACAGTTACAATCTGAGTTCAATAGTAACCTAAAGCAATTAGATCAAAAAATCAACATTAGAAACAGTATGATTACGGGTTCATTGACATTACTTGATTATGCTGACAACCCATCATTACGTAATAACGACAGTATTATTAAATATCTTATGCCAACGATACTTTCGCCAACTTTTGATCCAATAGTTAATGATTTAATTAGTTCTGGAAGAGTTCAATTGCTTACCAATAATAGATTGAAAGAACTGTTGTCACTATGGACCAGCGAAATTGTGCAAGTAACTGAAGAAGAAATCACTTGGAATAATTACAAAGAAAACTTTTATCGCCCTTATTTAATGGAGCATACTACATTGAGAAACATATACAATTATTACTGGAGTAACAATACCATGGATAGTTTTCATTTGGATAAAGGCACTGTTGTAAAATTCGACTTAAAAGAATCTAAAAACATTGTAGACCTATCAAAAATTTTTGATAACCAAGACATTGAAGATCATTTGGCATTTTGTGCAACGATGACTAAAATAGCGAACACTCAGTCACGGAGTCTAAGATTACGCATTGTTGAATTACTGGAGATTATTGATAAGCAATTAAAAAATGGTAAATGATTAAATTCTTCAGACTTATAAGAAAAGACCTCATGGAAACAGGAAAAACAGGTAAATATTTTAAATATGCCATTGGTGAAATTGTATTAGTTGTTATTGGAATATTGATTGCCTTGAGCATCAACACTTGGAACGAAAATAACAAAAGTGAGAAAGAGGCCAGCTTTCAATTGTCAAAACTAAGGGACAATTTAAATTCGGATAAGGCACAACTTATAGCAGCAATATCCAGTGATAGCGTCTATATAGATAACCTAATATTTTGTGTTAAGTTCCTTTCAAACGAGATAAAAGCTCCAAAAGATGAGTTTTTTGAAAGTTTCCAGTATATATCAACATTAATGAATTTTAATCCAACAAGAGGAACTTTTGAGGGTCTCATATCATCTGGAAAGATTGAATTAATAAGTAATAAAAATTTGTTAGATGCTTTATTCTCATATTATAACGCTAGGGTATATCCTGGCTGGGATAGTGCTTTAAAAGATTATAGCCGCAATGTTTTTATGCCATATATTCTAGGTTTCGATCACATTTCTAATACTACGGACGAAAATGAAGGAACAGGCTTTACACAATTTGATGTTTCAAAATTTTCTGTTCAAAGAAAAACCATTGACGATTATAAAAAAAACCTATTTATTCTCAATGCGCTTCGACATAAAATTCAATTGCTTGAAGGTCAAAAAACAGCCTATACAGAACTCCATAAAGTTATTGACGCACTAATCAATAGTATTGATGATGAATTAAAATAACTAATGCGAAAACTCAAAACAATAACATGACAAAACAACTCACTATAATAGCACTTTTCCTATCATCACTTTGTTTAAATGCCCAAAGAAATTGGGATGCTCAAATTGACAACAATTTAAGAAGTGTGTTACAAAAACATAAAGCATTGGTAAGTATTCCTAACCTTCCAGAGAACAGAGAAAACATGCTTAAAAATGTAGATTGGGTGACTAATGAATTCAACGTTTTAAACTTTAAAGTGACTGCTCTAGAATCTCCTACTTTACCTGTTTTATTTGCTGAGAAATCATATAATCCAGACTTTAAAACCGTCTTGTTTTATTTTCATTTAGATGGCCAGCCTGTAAACCCAAAAATGTGGAATCAAGATGATCCTTTTATTCCTGTACTTAAAGCACAAAACAAGAAAGGCAATTGGGATACTATTCCTTGGGATAATCTAAACTCAGAAATTGATGATGATTGGCGAGTTTTTGCCAGAGCCGCAGCAGATGATAAAGCACCAATTATTATGATCTTGTCTGCTTTAGAAATCTTACAACAACAAAAGCAGGAGCCAACTTTTAATATTAAAATAGTTATAGATCTAG
>CBESOB010000076.1:0-11976 GCA_965530995.1 uncultured Flavobacteriaceae bacterium | reverse complement strand
TAATAAAAATTGTTAAATATTTGGTTTTCAGCTATTTGCCGATACAGAAATTAGCAAAAATATTCCCCAATAGGTCATCGCTAGTGATCTCACCAGTGATCTCCCCAAAATGATACAATGCCTGACGAATATCGATCGCTAATAGGTCGCCAGATAAGTTGGCATCAATACCTTCCTGCACCTTGATAATTTCCTCTAATGCCTTAAGAAGGGCATCATAATGCCGTGAATTGGTAACGATAGTATCATTGTTACGCAGAGCACCGGTGTTGATGAGCCCGAATAATTTATCGGTCAATTGGTCGATACCAAAACCAGATTTTGCTGAGAGCAAGATCACTTCTGGTATATAGGTATTGAGCTCTGCTAGTTGAATATCATCCAACTTATCTATTTTATTAGCAATGATCAGGAGTGGTTTCTGTGGGTTTTTGTTCTTGATTTTTTCAATTTCAACAAGAACCGATCCCAAGTTCAAAACGCTGGATTCACTATCGAATAAATAGATGACCACTTGGGCTTGATCGATCTTTTCAAAGGTTTTTTTAATGCCAATGCTTTCAATGACATCTTCTGTATCGCGAATTCCAGCCGTATCTATGAACCTGAAATTTATGCCACCAATACTTATTTCGTCTTCAATCGCATCACGCGTCGTACCAGCAATTTCACTTACAATGGCTTTTTCTTCGTTCAACAAGGCATTGAGCAGCGTCGACTTACCCACATTGGGTTCGCCAATAATGGCAATGGGAATACCATTCTTGATCACATTACCAACGGCAAAACTATCGATCAAGCGTTTCAAGACTTTCGTGATCCTAATTATCAGGTCTTGGAATTGGTTTCTGTTCGCGAATTCGACATCTTCCTCGGCAAAATCCAATTCCAATTCTATTAAGGAGGCAAAATTCATAAGCTCTTCTCGGAGCATTTTTATCTCATTACTGAAACCACCGCGCATTTGCTGCATGGCGATTTGATGGGATGCCTCACTGTCGCTAGCAATTAGATCAGCTACGGCTTCTGCCTGACTCAGATCCAACTTAGCATTCAAGAAGGCTCTTAAGGTAAATTCACCTGGATTGGCTATTCGAGCACCTTTTCTAAGAAATAATTGAATGATCTCTTGCTGAATATAGGGACTACCATGACAAGAAATTTCAATAACATCTTCTCCAGTATACGATTGTGGGTTCTTGAAAATGGAAACCAGCACCTCATCCAATGTGCGTTCGCCATCGACAATATGTCCTAGATGAATGGTATGTGTGTCTTCTTTAGCTAGAGTTTTTCCATGCACAGATTTAAAATGAGCATCACAGAATCTAATGGCATTGTTACCTGACAAGCGAATCACGGCGATAGCACCAGATCCCGAAGCGGTTGCCAATGCAATAATGGTATCGTTTTCTATCATTGATTATCCATGGAAATATTCAGCATCAAAAGTAGGACATTAGAAGGTATTAGTAAAATCTTCACTTCTTAGTAAAATCTTCACATTCTAAGACTAGAATATCCCTTATATTTGCAAAAAATCAAATATCACTATGAAACGTATTCTTCTCTTATGTCTTTTGGCTTTTAGTTTTTCTTGCGAAAAAGAAATGACCACCTATACCATTAACGGCGAAGCAATCGGTGTGGCCGATGGCTCTGAAGTTCGACTCCAAGAATTGGTAAACAATAGACCTGTAGTGCTTTCAAGGGGCACGGTTGAAAATGAAAAATTCACTTTCACCGGTTCAGTGGAAAATGAGGCCATGCATTACATTAATATCAAAGGTGTGCAAAGTAGTCTGCCATTCATTCTTGAAAATGCTGTGATCGATATGAACATCTCATACGGTGACTTAAACAACTCTGTAGTGAGTGGTACAAAAAACAATGAATTATTACATACGTTTGGACAAAAGTTACGAGAGGTTGGACTGAAAAATCAAGATTTGAACACAGCCTATCAAGAGGCTCAAAGTACTGGTAATCAGACGGAAATGCAAGATATAGCCAAGTCTTTTGAGACTAACAAAGCAGCCCAAATGGATTATGAATTGAATTTTGTCAAGTCCAATAAAGACTATTTAATGAGTGTTATCGTGCTTGAACGAATGATGCATTCGAAAAACTTTTCAGCATTGGACATAAAAGAGCTTTTTGATGCATTACCACAAGACCTACAAGAAGGTGCAGCTGGAAAGAATGTCACAAAATTCCTCAAACCTATGCTAGCGACGGCAGAAGGCGCTAAAGCACCGAATTTTGAAGCACCAAATCCTGAAGGTAAATTACTAGCCCTAAATGATATAACCAGTAAAAATGAAGTTACCATAGTCGACTTTTGGGCAGCATGGTGTGGTCCATGCCGAAAGGAAAACCCTAACTTGGTGAGGATATATGAAAAGTATCATGATAAAGGTCTGGAAATTGTAGGCGTTTCACTAGATGGTAATTCAAGACAAAAAAATCCAAAAGCAGCATGGCTCAAAGCCATACAAGTTGACGGATTAAAATGGCAACAGGTTTCCAATTTGAAATATTTTGAGGATCCCATCGCGCAATCGTATAATATAAATGCCATTCCGGCCACATTTGTGCTTGACAAAGAAGGTAAGATCATTGGGAAAGGTTTGAGAGGACAAGCTCTAGAATTGAAGATTGCTGAGCTACTTGACTAGATTGGGTCCAATTTAAATTTTTCCTTGCTTATGCAGTACATAAAGCAGGACTATTGGGATAGCCAATAGTATGACCATCGTGAGATTTTGGGTCAATACCCACCCAGCAAGAATGATCGTCAATACATAGCCGCCTATGGCACCACCAAAATGTGCATCGTGACCAATATTGCCTAGACGATTCTTCATCCCATAAATGGAGTATAATAAATAACCAATCCCAAAAATGTACGCAGGAATAGGTATCGGTATAAATATGAACATAAGCGTCATTTCAGGATCCAGAAGAATAGCCGAATATAATATTCCTGTCACTGCACCACTGGCACCTACCGCGCTATAATGAAACTCTTTTTTATGAAAATAATAAGAGAGCAAGCTACCTATCAATAAGCTTCCTATATAAATGATCAAGAAATTAACTTGTCCCATTTTGCCAATAACCACATCCGCAAAAAAGTAGAGCGTAAACATATTGAAGAAGAGATGTGACATGTCAGCATGCAAGAATCCTGATGAAAACATCCTGATCTTCTCACCTCTATTAATACCTCCAATATTGAACTTATACTTCTCGAAGAAATTAAAATCATTAAATCCCTTTAAGGAAATAATGACGTTAGCAGCAATTATGACTATGGTAACAATGTCTAAATTCAATATTCAATTCGTTTAGTTAACAAGATAAGACGAAGATAATTGTAATTCGTTACATACGCTATATTAACTATGGAATATAGCTATCTTTGTAAAAAACAAATTGTGTGCATTTAATAGCCTATATACTTATATACCCGATTCTGTGGCTTGTTTCCATTCTGCCTTTTAGATTGCTTTATGTGCTTTCTGACGTCGTTTATGGCCTCTTGTATTACATTATTGGCTACCGAAAAAAAATCGTACAAGCCAATCTGGATCTTGTATTCCCTGAGATGCCTAAGAAAGAAAAAAAACGTATTAAGAAGGCCTTTTATCATCATTTATGCGATATGATGCTTGAGTCGATTAAATCCTTGACCATTTCTGAAGCACAAATAAAAAAACGTTTCACATTCACTAATGTTGAGGAAATCAATGTGCTTGGAAAACAGAATAGAAGCCTTGTAGTAATGTGCGCTCACTATGGTAGTTGGGAATGGATCTTCATTCTGCAAAAATATGTCAATCACAAAGGTTATGCTATATATAAACGCCTGGGAAATAAATATTTTGATAGGTTGGTAAAGCGCATAAGAGCGAAATACAATAGTTATCTTATTACGAACAAAGAAACAACACCAGTGTTAACAGAAGCCAAAAAAAATGGAGAATTGACCATTAATGGCTTTATTTGCGATCAATCACCGAAACCCGATAAAGCACATCATTGGGCGAATTTTATGGGGATAAAAGTCCCTTTTCATACTGGTGCCGAAATGCTAGCGAAAAAACTAGATATGTCTGTTATGTTCTTAAAAGTAAAACGATTGAAGCGTGGTTACTACGAAACCACTTTTAAGACTGTTGCTGTAGATGCCAATGCCTATAAGGATTACGAGATTACCGATATTTTTATAAAATACATTGAAGATCAAATTCGAGAAGCACCGGAGTATTATCTATGGACACATAAACGTTGGAAGCACCGAGACAAAGTGCCTCAAGAATTCAAATAATCTAGAGATTGAACCAACTCTCGATCACCTCTTTTCTGGAGCTCGTATTGAAAGACTTATGTTCGAATTCATTATTCAATCTATTGTAATTATAGTCCTTCGCCCATTCCTCATGGTTCTTTGCCAATGCCTTGATCCCCTCACATACAAATCGTATCTCATCGCAAGTTGTCGTAGGATGAATGGACATCCTGATCCAGCCAGGTTTATGGGTGAGATCACCTAAAGAAATTTCCTTCGTTAGGGAATGGGATGTTTCATAATCCACATGAAGTAGATAATGACCATAAGTACCAGCACAGCTGCATCCACCGCGTGTTTGTATGCCAAATCGATCATTCAATAATTTAACGCCAAGGTTATAATGAAGATCATCAATATAAAATGAAATAACGCCCAATCGATCTGTGTGCATTGGAGCGAGAATATTGATATTCTCAACGTTTCCTAATTCAGAGAAAATTTGTTCGAGAATCTCATGCTCCCGGTCCATCATGTTCTTAACGCCCATTTGCTCCTTTAGTTTGATGGCCAAAGCGGCTTTTATCGTTTGGAGGAAACCAGGTGTCCCACCATCTTCGCGTTCCTCAATATCATCGATATACTTATGTTCTCCCCATGGATTGGTCCAACTAACCGTACCTCCTCCAGGGTTATCAGGAATCATATTATTATAAAGTTTTTTGCTAAAGATCAATACACCGGATGTTCCTGGTCCACCAAGGAATTTGTGCGGTGAAAAGAAAATGGCATCAATACTGCATTCAGGGTCTTCCGGATGCATATCAATTTCGACATAAGGTGCTGAACATGCAAAATCAACAAAACAAACACCACTATGCTGATGCATCAACTTCGCAATGTCATGAATTGGATTCTGAATGCCCGTCACATTGGACCCACCTATTACTGAAGCTATTTTTAAAGGACAATCCTTATATTTTACAAGTAATTCTTCAAGGTTATCCAAACTGAACAGGCCATCTTTCCCAGCAGGTATAACCTCTACCTTTGCCATGGTCTCCAACCATGATGTATGATTGGAATGGTGCTCCATATGTGTAATGAAAACCACAGGCCTTACTTCTTCCGGAACATTAGTGAATTTGCGGAGATTTTCTGGGATTTTAAGACCCAGTATTCTTTGGAATTTATTTACCACACCAGTCATACCATTACCCGAACATATCAAAACATCCTCTGCATTCGCGTTTACATGGTCCTTTATTAGGTGCTTCGCTTCATGATAGGCGATGGTCATAGCCGTTCCAGACACCGTTGTTTCTGTGTGGGTATTCGCTACAAAAGGTCCGAACTCATTCAATATCTTTTCTTCAATTGGGCGATAAAGCCTACCTGAAGCAGTCCAATCGGTATAGATAATCTTCTTTTTACCGTATGCTGAAGTGAATTCTTGGTCAATACCAACGATGTTATCCCTGAATTGCTTGAAGTATTCCTCAAGTTGGGATTTGAATACTTCTGGTTTTTTTGTGTCGATCATGGTGGCGATATATCTCTCTAAAGTACTAAATATTTGCGATTTTCTTTATTTCGCCTATGAATCTATCTGCCAAATCATCAGCTTCTTGCTGCGATTTTGCTTCTGTGTATATCCTAATAATAGGTTCTGTATTACTTTTTCTTAGGTGTACCCAATTCTCAGGAAAATCGATCTTAACGCCATCGATGGTCTTGATATCCTCTTTCGAATAACGATTGGTCATCTCAGACAATATACCATCAACATCCAAACTTGGCGTTAATTGTATTTTTTTCTTGCTCATATAATAATCCGGATAACTGGCTCTCAAGGCACTCACTTTCATATTCTTTTCCGCCAATAGACTCAAAAATAAGGCAACACCTACCAAAGAATCGCGGCCATAATGCAATTCAGGATAGATAATACCGCCATTACCTTCTCCTCCGATTATAGCATTATTCTTTTTCATCAATTCGACGACATTCACTTCACCAACGGCACTGGCTTCATACGTGCCGCCGTGTTTCTCTGTGACATCTCTCAAAGCCCTGGAAGAACTCATATTACTAACAGTATTTCCTTTTGTTTTGCTAAGTACATAATCGGCGCAGGCTACCAAAGTATATTCCTCGCCGAACATTTCACCGTTCTCACTCACAAAAGCCAAACGATCAACATCAGGATCAACAACGATACCGAAATCCGCTTTCTCCGCAACAACCATTTCTGATAGATCTGTTAAATGTTCCTTAAGTGGTTCTGGGTTATGTGGAAAATGGCCAGTAGGCTCACAATACAATTTCACTGCATGCACCCCTAATCTCTCTAGAAGTCTAGGGATGGCAATACCTCCTGTTGAATTAACCCCATCAACAACCACTCTGAAATTCGCTCTATCAATCGCCTCTTTGTTTACCAAAGGCAAGTCCAATACCTCGTCAATATGCAAATCAATATACGCCTGGTTCTTGGTTATTTTACCCAAGTTATCGACATCAGCGAATTCTATGGAATTACTTTCAGCAATTTCAAGGATTTTAGCTCCTTCGGCGCCATTTAAGAATTCCCCGTTATGGTTCAATAATTTTAAGGCATTCCATTGTTTTGGGTTATGACTAGCGGTCAGTATAATACCCCCATCGGCATGTTCCATGGGTACCGCAATCTCTACCGTTGGCGTAGTACTAAGTCCTAGATCTATCACATGTATACCCATACCAACTAAGGTATTCATGACTAAATTCTGAATCATATCGCCAGAAATTCTAGCATCACGCCCTACAACCACACGATAGTTCTCCTTGTTTCTCTGTTGCTTTACCCAAGAGCCATAGGCTGCTGCAAATTTAACAGCGTCAATTGGTGTTAGGTTATCACCTACATTACCTCCTATTGTACCTCGTATGCCCGAGATTGATTTTATTAATGTCATTTCTTGAAAAATTTTTACAAATATACAATTACAATATGGTAAATCTTAAATGGTATTTCGTAAATTTCGCTAATGAATTACCTCGCTCATATTTATCTTTCTGGAGATAACGAATTAGTTACCATTGGTAATTTTATGGCAGATGGCATAAAGGGAAAGGACTACAAAACATATCCTTCAGAAATACAAAAGGGTATTTTGCTGCATAGAGAGATCGACACCTTTACGGACGCAAACCAAATAGTCAGGAAAAGCACCAAAAGACTCCATAAGCGCTATGGGCATTATAGTGGTGTGATCGTTGATATCCTCTATGACCACTATCTCGCCAAGAATTGGGAACATTATTCTGAAGTTCCTTTAGATGAATACATTGATAATTTTTATACAAGTCTTGACAAATACATGGATATTCTTCCCCCTAGGATCTTAAAAATGATGCCTTATATGGTGACGGATAATTGGTTACTGAGCTATGCAACGATCGATGGTATCCAGCGTGTCTTAAACGGCATGAATAGGCGAATTAAAAATATTGATAATATGAATGAGGCTACCGAAGAATTAGAGCAGTTCTATGAAGAATTCGAATCTGAATTCACAGCTTTCTTTGAAGAACTCACGTCTTTCTCATCAAATAAATTAAAAGAATTAAATTCACAATACTAATTAACCATTCAATGAAAAAATTAATCCTCCTTGCAATTATTGCCCTTTTCATCTCCTGTAAAAAATCCAATGAAACTCTCCCAAAAAGAGGGTTGATCACGCAAAAAGCCATGGTGGTGTCTGCGCGTGAAGAGGCTTCAAAAATTGGGGTGGCGATCCTTGAGCAAGGTGGTAATGTCTTCGATGCCATGGTGGCCACAGACATCGCCTTGGCAGTAGCCTATCCGTATGCCAATAGTTTTGGTGGCGGAGGATTCATGGTCTATCGTTTGGAAGATGGTAGTACAGGTGCTCTCGATTATCGAGAAAAAGCACCTTTGGCATCCACGCGAGATATGTACCTCGATGAAGAAGGTAACATGATTCCTGGAAAAAGCACCCTCGGTGCCACAGCTGCAGGTATACCGGGAGGGATTTCCGGGGTATTTGCCGTTCACGAAAAATTTGGTTCGTTGCCTATTAAAGATATCCTGCAACCTGTTGCCGATTTAGCACGGAATGGCTTCGTGGTCACTGACAAGCAGGCAGCACGGTTTGTAACATATGACAGTATTTTCAAAGTGGTCAACGGAAAGACCATCCTTTTTTCACCGGACAAGAAAGCAAACGACACTATAAAGAACGAAGCCTTGGCACAGACCATAGAGCGCATTATCGCCAATGGCAAAGATGAATTCTATAAGGGCAAAACGGCTGAGATCCTGGTCAAACATTTAACTGAGAAAGGTGGAATTATCACAATGGAAGACCTTGCCAAATATGAAGCACAATGGCGAACGCCTGTAACATTTGACTACAAGGACCTGACGGTCATTTCCATGTCGCCTCCGGCCAGTGGTGGTGTCTGCTTGGCGCAGATCATGACCATGATAGAACCTTACGATATTGGCGATATGGGTCATAATTCGCCCAAGGCCATACAGTTGATGGTCGAGGCCGAACGCCGCGCTTATGCAGATCGAAGCTATTATTTGGGCGACCCCGATTTCGTAGACATTCCGATCGAAGATTTGATCTCTGAGGACTACCTCGGCGATCGTATGGAGAATTTTAATTGGGACAAGGCGACCTTGTCATCAGAGGTGTCTCATGGCGATGTCATGACCTACGAAAGTAATGAAACGACACACTACTCCATCGTTGATCAGTTTGGCAATGCCATCGCTGTCACCACGACAATAAATGGTGCCTATGGCTCTAAGCTTTATGTGGACGAGCTAGGATTCTTCCTTAACAATGAAATGGATGATTTTAGCAGTAAACCGGGAGAACCCAACATGTTCGGCCTTATCGGTGCTGAAGCAAATAAAATTGAACCTGAGAAACGCATGTTAAGTAGCATGACACCTACTCTGGTCGAAAAAGACGGCAAGTTTTGGATGACCGTTGGCACACCAGGTGGCTCTACGATCATTACCTCCGTATTCCAGACTATATTGAACGTTTACGAACATGGAATGACCATGCAAGATGCAGTCAATGCACCACGTTTTCACCATCAATGGTTGCCAGATGTCGTGCTATTCGAACCAAATTCATTCTCAAAGGAAACCATTGAAGCCTTAAAACAAAAAGGGTATAATACCAATGAAGATCGCTCGCCAGTCATAGGTAAGGTTGACGGTATCTTGGTCTTGCCTGATGGTACTTTAGAAGGAGGCGCCGATCGACGTGGCGATGATACCGCTATTGGATTTTAAATAGAATCATGACTTTCATTAATGATCTGCAGTCCATTTATATAAAGAATTCAAATCCTACATATGCCAGACAAATGAAGGCGTATATGAAGCATAGATTCGAGTTCTACGGAATAAAAGCTGGATTGCGCCGAGAATTAATGAAACCCTTGGACAAAGAACATCGGTTGGAAATTCGCGATACCGTTAGGACCCTGGCATTCGACCTATATGACTTACCTCAACGTGAATTGCATATGGTTGCTATTGAATTGTTTGAAAAACACCTTCGTAAATCCTATAAGAAAGAAGACATACATCTCATCGAAAAACTCCTTACAACAAACTCCTGGTGGGATTCGGTTGATTTTATTGCCAAGAATATTCTTGGTGAATATTTGCAAATGCACCCTTCTGAAATTGACAAAGTCGTAAAAAGCTTTTCGACTTCAGGTAATATATGGCTGCAGCGGAGTACACTTATTTTTCAACTAGGGTATAAAGAAAATACAAATAAAGAACTCCTCTTCAAGCAGTGCTTGATACATCGAGAATCCAAGGAATTCTTCATCCAGAAGGCCATTGGTTGGGCATTAAGGGAATATGGGTCCTATAACCCTAAAGACGTTTTAAAATTCTCAACAAGCTCGGACCTGAAGCCTCTAAGCAAGCGGGAAGCTATACGTAAATTGATATGATCTACGATGTTGTGATATTAACGGATAATAACCATATCCTTGAGTCTGATGATCCTTTCATAAAAACGATTCAGTATGAAGACGACCTTTTGAAGCAAGCACTCATCAATTTGGATTTGAAGGTCGCAAAATTATCATGGGATGACCCGGCTTTTAATTGGCGAGAAACCAGATCCGCAATATTCCGAAGTACTTGGGATTATTTTAAGCGTTTTGAAGAGTTTTTAAAATGGTTGAAGATGGTATCTAGTCAAACGATTCTATTTAACTCCAAAAATATTATTTACTGGAATATTAATAAACATTATCTGCAAGACTTGAATGCCAAAGGCATTAACATCGCAACGACTCATTTTATTGAGAAGGACTATTCAATAACCTTAAAAACACTTTACAAGGAACTAGGTTGGACAGAAACAGTACTGAAGCCTTGTGTATCGGGCACAGCAAGGCATACATACAGATTGAACCCTTCGAATATTAAAGATCATGAAGCTATTTTCAAGCAATTGATCTCTAAAGAAAGCATGATGCTCTCTCCTTTCCAGTATGATATTGTGACTACAGGAGAACGATCGTTAGTAATGCTAAATGGTGAATGCACTCATGCTGTCCTCAAAGTGGCAAAACTAGGCGATTTTAGGGTTCAGGATAATTTTGGGGGTTCTGTTTACGTTTATGAACCTACACAACTCGAAGTGGAATTTGCGCAGATGGTCGTAAATGCATGTCCAGAGCTTCCTATTTACGCAAGAGTTGATATCTTTACCGATAATAACGGAAACTTAGCTCTATTGGAAGTAGAGCTTATCGAACCGGAATTATGGTTCAGGAACAATCCAAAAGCACCAGGGATTCTAGCAGAAGCCCTTAAGAATAAATTGAATGCGCATTAAGAAAATACTAAAAATAATTGGAGGACTAATTGTCTTCTTGGCACTACCAAGTCTTTTGTTCTTTGGTTTTCTTTATTTGAAATATAATGAGGATTTACCAACTGGCACAACAGGTGAGCAAGCGGATGCATTGGCAAATAGAATGCTGAAAGCCCTTGATCATGAGAATTACAAAGCTACAAATTATTTGGAATGGACCTTTAAGAACAAGCATCATTACCAGTGGGAAAAAGACAAGAATATATGTAATATTCAATGGGAAGATTTCAAGCTGAGCGTACATCTGAGTGATACAGCTAAAAGCAAGGCTTTTATTCATAGCTTTGAGGTTAAAGGAAAACAAAGAGCAGAATTATTGGCTACAGCCATCGGTTTTTTCAACAATGATTCCTTTTGGTTAGTAGCTCCCTACAAAGTATTTGATCCAGGGGTTGAAAGATCAGTCGTCAAATTGGATAATGGTCAAGATGCATTACTTGTAACTTACAATTCCGGCGGAAGCACACCAGGAGATTCCTATTTGTGGATCCTGGATGAAAATGACAAGCCCGATAGCTATAAAATGTGGACTTCCATAATACCTATCGACGGATTCCCTGCAACCTGGAATGAATGGACGACCACAGAAAGTGGTGCTCAACTACCGACAAACCATAAACTACTGTTCTTTAGTTTGGATATGGGTGAAGTCAAAGGGACCAAATAGCGTCATTTTAACAAATCTATAAGTCAACACCGCTTCATTTTTAGGTGCAAAAAACGTATCTTCGCAGCCTTGCCCTC
>CBESOB010000075.1:0-12492 GCA_965530995.1 uncultured Flavobacteriaceae bacterium | reverse complement strand
TGTTGTCGGGTCAATTTCGCAATAATTATCTTTTCGTGCTATGCCTTCACCACGTCCGCCAAAGCCGACTACAGAACCATAGTATTTCTTCACATCATCACGCAAAGCATCGCCATAACCACCAACTTTGAGACCAAAGAATTTATTGAATTCATTATGATTAAAACCAAACCCGTAATTAGGCATTCCCATGCCTCCCCATACTTCTATATGATATCCTCGAGGGAAATCCAGTTTGGAGTTATCACCCCACCATGGGGAATAGACATGCATGCCACCAACTCCGTCTTCATTATATGACGTTTTCCTATTCATGAGTCCGGGGATAAATCCAGCGCGACTAGCTCCTGTAGAGTCATGAAGATATTTACCAACGACATCACTACTATTTCCTAATCCATTCGGGTGTTGTTCACTTTTACTATTTAATAATATACGCGCCGAACTACAGGCAGAAGCTGCAAGAACTACAACTCTTGCTTTCAGTTTGTATTCTTTACGATCTTCCTTACTAATATAAGATACGCCAGTGGCTTTACCTTCTTCATTGGTAGTGACTTCACGAACTACGGAATTCACATAGATACGTATTTTACCACCACTTTTTTGAGCTGGGAAAATTAGACAGCTACCCGATGAGAAATCCGCATATACCGAACATGCTCTGGCACATTGCCCGCAATAAAAGCAAACACCGCGTTCCTCATTAATTCTTTTTGTGAGCATTGATAAACGTCCTGGAATAACTGGGACCCCCGTTTTTTTAGCCCCTTCTATATAAAAAAGTTCGTGTAAACGAGGCTTTGGAGGTGGCAGGAAGAAACCATCTGGGTCATTGGGCAATCCTTCATTGGTTCCAAAAACACCTATAAGCTTATCCACTTTATCGTAATAGGGCTTCACATCATCATATCCTATAGGCCAATCTTCGCCATGGCCATCTCGAGTTTTTCCTTTAAAATCCTTGGGTCCGAAACGTAATGAGATCCGACCCCAATGATTGGTGCGCCCACCCAACATGTGCGATCGAAACCAATTGAACTTAGTGCCTTCTTCATGGGTGTAAGGCTCTCCTTCAATCTGCCAACCTCCATAGGCCATGTCAAATTCCCCAAAAGGACGATCAGTACCAGCGCCGCGTCTCGGAGATTCATAAGGCCATTTTAATTGGGTCATGGTTTTAGCGTCCTTAGGATCGAAAAAAGGACCAGCTTCAACAATCGCCACATTAAAACCGGCATCCGCGAGTTGTTTTGCGGCCATACCACCACCAGCGCCAGAGCCTACGATGATTACATCATACACATCTGGAGATTCTTTTATTTGCATAGAAAGAGTTTTAGAAACTACAAGTTAAAAAAATATTGATACTATATAAAAATAAAATTTGTTCATTTTTTCTCTGAATTCCGAGGGATCTTTTCAATCGATTTAGATGCCTTTCCAAACTCTATATACATTGAATGAAATGACTCATGTAAATTAAATTGGGCGTACTGTATTAAAATCAATCCATCTCATCCAATACCATTTGTTCACAAATATCAGGATGTACCGCATTTTGATGTTGAATAGTGATTCGGGCACAAGCGGCGCCTATGCTCACCATCTCGAATAAGTCCATGCCTTTTAATTCACCATATAATAAACCAGCCGTAAAAGCATCACCGGCGCCATTGGTATTAATAGGTTCGATGATTTTGTTTTTTGAGATGAATATCTCATTTTCATCACCATAAGCAACGCCGTCCTTACCTAAAGTGATAAAGACTTTCTTGACGCCTAAGTTCAAGAAATGTTCGATGATTTTTTCATAATCCTCTTCATATTCTACCTTGATATCACTGAGTAATTCGGCCTCTAGGTTATTACATTTCAATATGTACAGTTTATCAAGAATGGATTTCGCCTTCAAAGCTTTCTTTGCAGAAACGCCTTCTAGTACAAATTTAAGGTGCGGTAATTTTTCTGTGACGAGTTCTAGGATCGAACTCGGTAAATTAGTTTCAAGTACGCAATACTCATTTTGTGCGATGACCTCTAGGTTTTCAAGAATCAATGTGTCTGGAACGTCATCATATATATCCATTGCTGTTAGGCCTAAGGCTAGGTCGTTGAAGCGGTCCATAATAGCTAAATAGATAGAGGTTTTGGCATCCTCAAGCGTTAAGCTATGTTTAATTGAAATACCTAGATCGGTACAAGAATCCTTGATGGTCTTTGAAAATTCATCATCGGCAAAAACACTCAAGAATTCAACATCAAAACCTAGATGCTTTAAATTTTCAGAAATATTCCTGCCCACACCTCCAAGTATGGTTTCCAGTCTTCCAATATTAGCATCCTTATAAATCAGTGGGTCCTTAGAGAATCCTATTAAATCAATATTAGAAGCACCGATGACGGTGATTTTAGGAACCTTTGACATCTTTTATGGAATTACGTTTATACTCTCTTAAATTTAAGTAATTTTAGTTGATAGACCATATTCTAATGGAAAAATTCAATACAATTTTAAAAACGACAAAGCCAGTGATTGGAATGATTCATGTCAATGCCCTACCTGGCAGCCCGGGCCATACATTGGAAACATCTCAAATTATTGACCAAGCTCTTAAAGAAGCAGAGGTTTATAAAAAAACGAGTATTGATGCTGTAATGATCGAAAACATGCATGACAGGCCTTATTTAAAAGGAGCTGTAGGACATGAAGTCAGTTCGATCATGAGTTTAATTGCCTACCAAATAAAACAGCAAACGAACTTGATCGTAGGCATTCAAATTCTAGCAGGCGCCAATACGGAGGCTTTAGCAGCAGCTAAAACTGCCAATGCTGATTTCATTCGTGCTGAAGGATTTGTTTATGGTCATATGGCCGATGAAGGCCTTATGGAGGCTCAGGCCGGTCCACTATTGCGTTATAGAAAACAAATTGCTGCCGACCACATCGCCGTATTCACCGATATAAAGAAGAAGCATAGTTCGCATGCCATCACCCAGGATATCAGTTTGCTTGAAACAGCAAAAGCAGCTCAATTCTTTTTGAGCGATGGAGTGATCGTTACGGGAAGTTATACCGGTAAGGCACCTTCAATAGATGAATTAAAGACCTTAAAAGATGCACTGGGTATTCCAGTAATCTTGGGGTCGGGAATTACAAAAGATAATGTCACTGATTATTTACCATTGTGTGATGCGATAATCGTTGGTTCTTATTTCAAGGAAGAAGGCTATTGGGAAAATGCATTGAATTATGACCGTGTTAACCGTTTTTTAGACGTGGTAAAGGGATTCACTAGCAACTAGGATGGAATACATGAAACTTCAGTGAGTATGAATCACATATGATTCATAAGTTATTTAATCAACGAGTTTATTATTAATTCATAATTTAACTTTGCTTACCATATAGAATACCGGTAATGGCGTTTTTGTTCCTATCTTCTAATAAACGGACCCTAGATTATAGGCCTTTGGTAGGTATCGCGCATAGGCACCAAGTCTTGGTCATTAACAACCGTTTGTGCTGAAGTGGTACTGAGGAATAAAGCGAAGAAAATAGTGTAATATAGAGCTTTCATAATCAGTTTCTTAATATCATTACCTAAAGCTAAATTACAGTTAAATGTTTGAGGACTAATTGAGTATTAGTTATTTTTGTTTAAGGTTTTGTTAATATAATTAAACTATTTTATGAAACACATAGCCTTTCTTTTTATTCTTAGTATTATGTGCCAAGATAGTCCATCAAATATTTTCAATTTCAAGAACGCCAAGAGCACCTCTAATTGGTATGTTATAAATGATGGGGTAATGGGAGGCCTTTCTCAGGGTGTCCTCATAATTAACGATGTCGGAAATGCCCTTTTTAAAGGTTATGTCACTACTGATAACAATGGCGGGTTTTCATCTGTTAGATATGCTTTTGACAAAAAGGATGTTTCAAAATTTGAACATATAATCTTAAAGTTGAAAGGTGACGGCAAATCCTATCAATTTAGGATCAAAGAAAAATCATCTCAACGCTATTCCTATATCGCCTCTTTTAAAACATCCGGAGACTGGGAAACTATTAAAATACCATTGAGCACGTTTTATCCAAGTTTTCGAGGTTATAAATTAGACAAGGTTAATTATTCAGGTGAGGTCATGGAAGAAATTGCCATTTTAATAGGCAATAAAGTAAAAGAATCTTTTGCTCTAGAAATCGAGAACATCTATTTGGAGTAAAACAACAAACTGCATATTGATAAACTGAAGTATGAGGTAGTTGCTGTCAGACCCAATTACGATGTTCACTAATACATGTTTATCAAATCAGAAAGACGCGATTAAAATGTCTGTAGATTGACAACTTTATAGTATGATTTTTATCATATTTAATCGTAGGATTCATTCATACTTTTAAATCTTAAAATCCAAAGAAATGAAAGCATTCAAACAACCACTAAAACCTTCAAATTATATTAATCTTCTGATCTTTTTTTTTCTAGGGCTTTCCTATGGAAGCGCTCAAGTATTAGACAGCGGTCGTGAGAATCTCCAAAAACCTGAAACCCAAACAACACCTGACATTTATTGGCATGTCAAGGCCTTTCGTCCAGAAGCTAAACTTTTGGATATAAAGGCAATAGATAAAGATGGTAAACGTCACGATGTAAAGGCTATTCAGGATTCCGACGACACTAGTATCATGAATGTCAAAGCTCTTGTAAATGGAAAACGATTACCAATAAAACTAATCATCAAATCAGGCGATGAGCGATACTATCCGGTCAAGGCTATTGACGATAAGGGCAACTTGATCAACATCAAGGCCATTTCCGAAGACGGCGAAATAATGGATGTAAAAGGATTTAGCAGATCCGGTAACATCATTAACCTAAGAGCGATTACTAAAGACTACCGATATTATAATATCATATCGATTTCTCCAGCGGGCGATGTCAATGCCGTAAAAGGTATAAAGATGTTCGATACCGAGGAAGAAGCCATCATCAACGGCGTGTCGATTTTTGCCCATGTGAAATCATTACGGCAGAATTAGGTATTCTGTGTGCGAACCGAAGAATGAGGTTTGGCGCTGGTCATACCATTATGGAATGAATATACTATCCATTTTTAGTTGCCACTTTTCTTGATCACTTTTAGCTGACCCTGTCCTTGATCAGATTCTAGTGTTATGACGTATAAGCCATTGGCCAATTCATCATTCAATTCAAACGGATATTCATTTTTGCCTTCTTGAATAATTAGTGCACTTTCACTTATCTGCTGGCCTTGTATATTAAAGATCTTTAAACGCGCTGAGGAGGCTCTTCTGCTATCGATCACTAATTTGAAATACTTATGTATAGGATTAGGGTAGGCATTTAATGTCAAGCTTTTGAATTCTGGAAATGGAAATAATTCCACCGCCAATGTGCCTCTAGGAACGGCTATAAACACATTTTCCTGTAACAGCTCAATCCCAGTATTTCGCAATATGATCTCTGATAATTTGGTGGATCTGATTTCTGAAATTTGAGCCTCGGTAAAAGCCGGGTCATTTTCATAATAATAGCGATCGCCATCACGTAAGAATCCAAATTGTAGTTTCAATATCCTGTCCAAACCTTCTCCCATAATTGAATTCGAGATATGATCTTCGCTCATAAAACCGATCCATGGATCTATTGTGTTTATATCATCATTATATACCGTAGACAGTGTAGTGCTTAATTGCGTGTCTGAGGTGAGTTCAGTGAAGTCTGTATACGCCGTGAGACCAAGGTCTGTTCGTAAAGTATTGTAATCCGGTAGTCCGCGCTCACGGGCACGAGCAATATTGATCGAAAGCAGATCCAATCCTCCTGCGCCTGGTGGTCCAAATAAAAAATTCCTGATATCATCCATGATCAAAGGATCAACACGCTGGTGTTCTTGAGCGGCAAGTCCTCTGAAAAAAGGTTCGATACCACCTTCATCCTTTAAAATAGTGGGTTGGAAAAATCCATCTCTCAAATCGACAGCGCCAAAGGACCAATCACTGCCATCTTCTTCATAGCGAATCAATCGTCCATTCACCATCGTATGTCCAAAGCGATATCCCGCAGCTGAAAATGAGTTTAAGATATTAGGTTCCACAGCAGGATCATAACCCTCATAAGGGTCAAGATCAACGCCGATACTTGGCAAAAATTCTTGGTAGGTCACCGCTTCAATAAGCGCTCCTACAATTTTACGAGCACGCTGGTACAATTGCTCATCGGTCCACGTTGGGTTTTCTATTTTAAGTTCATCGCATAATCTATTATGCTCTCGCACCCAAAGTGTATGAAAAGCCATAAGACCAGGCTGTTCATTGACGCGAATGTCACCACCTACAAAATATTTCTCAGGCAGCGGGAAACCATCCAATACCATAAATGGTGCTGAAGGATCTATGGCGCTGTCAAAATCCCCGTCTATGGTGTTCCAAGGAAGTAAATTACTTGAGGCTGTTTTTAGTTTACCATCGGTATTGCTGCGCAACCAGTTCGCTCTAGAAATGCTACTGGCATACACCCCTGAGCCATCAATAAAACTAGTAATGTCGTTAATGTGCTTTCTAGGATTTGTGATGTCTGTGCCAGTGGTAGGGTCGGAGAGAGACCTAAACATCCGAATATTCACGGCTCCAGAACAGGCTGGATCAAACAGGGCATCACATTCAGGTATTGCTATATCATTAGCCTCCGAGAAATTATCATCATTTAAATTGATATCATGGTCTATGAATTGTCCCCATCCCCAAATAAAATCACTAAGTCCAAATTCATTCTGAATAAATTGTGACTGACTACCTAGGGCATTACTAATAATTCTGGGATTTTCACGAGCTTGCCCGCCTGGCTCACTAATAAGATCTGCAAAACCATTGGTTGTATAATTCCTAAAAAATGCTTGTGCTGATCCCCATTCAGGATGATCAGTGTTATTGCCCGTACCATCAAAAGATCTATTTTGTTGAGCATAAAGAACAATTGGACACACTAAAAGTAGGAGGATATATTTTTTCATAACCAATAAGGGCTATTATTGAACCGGTAGATCAATTTATGAAAATTTTGCTAAACAAGAAAGAGCCTGAGGCTGGATTAAATATAAACCTACAAAAATAGGCGAATTGAGTATTTGAATTTTTCAAAACTATATACCCTGCGAAATCACGACTTAGAATAGAAGACAAACTGAATTCATGAACTCCCCTAAAACAATAGAAACCCTTGTGAATAAAGTCTTTTTTTACGAAATTGTGATATAATATTCACAATTTCCTTTATATAATAAGTGTTCGTTCATTTAACTCATAATTATAACAATGACCGTTATTTTAACCTATCTTTACCAATAGAGTGATTTAGACGGCTTTTCTTTTTTTAATTTCTTTCAATCTTAATTAATCCTTTGCTTTCTTTAATACTTCAAAAAGCACATGGTTTATTAAACCTTAGTTTGTTTAAACGCGCTAGATTAGTTCTAAGAGTCATTCTCTTTCAGATTTTTACCATAGTTAGTTTACTTAATAGTTCATCGTGCTTCTCGACAATGGCTCATGCACTTTAATCATTAAACCATGCCTTTTTAACATTGTTGTCGCAATTATGACATACTATGAGTACTACTAAAGAATATCCAGAGTTTTCAAGAGCCCTGAACAGTGATTTCTCAAAAACCCTAAGAAAAAGGGTCAATACATATTTCAAGAACAATAAGGAGAGTAGAAACGGAAACAGCACTATGGTGGTCAAGACGATTATTATGCTGAGCTTGTTCTTCGTTCCTTTAATAGTGCTTTCCACAGGTATGGTCAGTACGCCATGGTTGCTATTTATACTTTATGTAATAAGTGGTTTAGGAATGGCAGGAATTGGCATGGGTGTTATGCATGACGCCATTCACGGATCGTATTCAAAAAACAAGAAGATCAATACACTTTTGGGCTATACATTCAATCTTATTGGTGCAAATGCTACGGTTTGGAGAATACAGCATAATATCTTGCATCATACCTATACCAATATTGATCATGTTGACGATGACCTTAATGCACCATTTTTTCTGCGGTTCTCACCTCATGCCAAACATTATTGGTTACACCAATTCCAGCATATCTACATATGGTTTTTTTATGGTATATCGACCATTTCATGGATAACAACGAAAGATTTTGTCAGGCTGAAACGTTATAGGGAAATGGGATTCTTGAGCAAAAAGTATGAATACCGTAATACGCTAGTAACCATGACCGCATGGAAACTATTGTATTATTCGTATGCCCTTGTATTACCGATGATCATGCTGCCTTTTTCATGGTGGTTGATATTACTCGCATTTTTAAGCATGCACTTTGTTACCGGACTTTTAGTGAGTGTTGTTTTTCAAGTGGCACATATCATGCCTGACAATGAGTTTCCGCTCCCTAATGGCGCAGGACAAATGAAAAACGATTGGTTTGGACATCAATTTGCTACTACAACGAATTTTGCGCCGAAAAGCAAGCTTCTGTTTTGGTTCCTAGGTGGTTTGAATTATCAGGTAGAACATCATATCCTGCCAGACGTCTGTCACGTCCATTATAAAAAACTAACCAAGATCGTATCGGAAACGGCCCAAGAATTTGGCATGCCCTACCATGTTAAGAAAAGTTTCGCAACGGCCATTATCGATCATACCAAGATGCTGTACATATTAGGCAGAAAACAAGCATTAATAGGGCATAAGGCACTTTGCTAATAGTTTAATTCAAAAAATCAATAATGATGATAAAACAATTCATAAATAAATTAATTAACCCTAGTAAAACAAATAAAATGAAAGAAGGTACCGTAAAATTTTTCAATAACGCCAAAGGATTTGGTTTTATAAAACTCAATGATTCTGACGAAGAGATTTTTGTGCACTCCACGAATCTTATCGATGAGATCAGGGAAGATGACAAAGTCACATTCGAGGTCGAAAAAGGCGAAAAAGGTCTAAGCGCCGTTAAAGTAAGTTTAGCTTAATAAGCTATATTTTATAACTAAGAGAAATCACCTTCGCAGGTGGTTTCTTTTCTTCAATAAGCAAACTTGTCTCTAAATGACATTAATACATTGATACATGGCTGAAAAAAAAGATCTAGACTTTACATATACTACCATTGACGAAATATTCCGCTTAAGTATAGGTGAAACAGCTGATTACAGTGGTGCCAAATATGATGGTGCTTTTTCGATGTCCTTAGAAGAAGCCCAGAAACAGAAGCACAAATTCATAGCTGATAGCCTCAATATTGAGGAAGGAAGTAGAGTACTGGATATGGCATGTGGTTGGGGGCCATTCATTAATTATTTTATTAAAGAAAGAGGCGCCTCAGGTTTAGGATTAACTCTGTCTGAAGGACAAGCCGAAGCATGTCAAAAAAATGGCATGGAAGTCATTGTGAGGGATTGTCGTACGATAAAACCAGAAGATTTTGGCGTTTTTGATGCCATCACATGCATTGGTGGATTGGAGCATTTCTGCTCCGTAGAAGAATGGAAAGCCGGCAAACAAGAGCAGGTATACAGCGACTTTTTTCAAACCCTTTACAAATTATTGCCCAAAGGCGGTAGGTTTTACATGCAAACCATGACCTTTGGTAAGAACATGATCGACTTCGAGGATATAGATGTCAATGCCGAAAAAGGATCGGCAGCACATGTCATGGCTTTGATGATCAAAGAATTTCCTGGCTCATGGCTCCCGTACGGACCAGAAATGGTTATTCGTAATGCCGAACCTCACTTTAAACTAATATCGCAAAGCAGCGGCAGATTAGACTATATTGAAACCATTGCCCAATGGAGAAAAAAGTTCAGGAAGTTTAGTCTCAAAAAGTATTGGTTATATATTTCCCTGCTTCCTAAATTGATTACCGATAAAGAATTTCGGCATCAAGTCGCAGTGTTTAAAATAAGTCCGAACAAGATCTGTTTTGAACAAGAGATCATGGATCATTTTAGGTTGGTATTTGAAAAAACATAAACTAACTAAAGCTCGAATTCTTGATTTATGAGTTCTGGACTATTTATTTCACTTCCTAAGATTCAAATGAAAATTACTGGATGGGGTTTTTGTCATAATAACAAAGATTTCCTGAATAATTTACTTCGCAATGCTATTTAACCGCTTACGGCGCATAAGTCCCTCTAAAACAATACAATCAACTATCATAATAAATTGTTACGAAAATCAAAGTTTGAATAGAAACTGAGGAATATAGGTTATGTTTGCACTTCCTCGATTTAAAGAGGTTTAAAATTGCTATGAGCCCCCGCCCTAAACAAAGCGTTAAAAAATCGAAATTAAGGTTGCTGCATCAGTATTATTCCTATACGGGTTTTTATTCTTTTGTTAAGTCTAGTGTGGGTAAGATCATTTTGCCAACGGTCTTGGTAATTCTTGCATTATGGGGTGTTCATGAATTTGTTATAGATTTTGGAGATCTATTTACATCGATTACAACGACCTATAATCCGTTAACGATTTTAGCTGTGTTCTTTGCCTCAGAATCGGTATTAGGATTAGTGCCTCCGGAAATATTCATCGCTTGGGCCGACAAAACGGAATCGCCAATATTCTATTTATCGATACTTGCTTTATTATCCTATTGTGGAGGCATAGTTTCTTTTTTTATTGGCAAGACCATTTCAAGAATACCTTCGGTGTATACGTATTTCACGATAAAAATGAATAAACACGTAAAGATGATTCGCAAATGGGGAGGATTCTTGATTGTTGTTGGTGCTTTATTACCAATACCATTTGCAATGACAAGTATTGCCGCGGGATTGATACACTATAAATTCAAATATTATTTATTATTTGGATTGTTGCGATTTGTACGTTTTTATCTTTATGCCTTAGTTATATTTCATGCTTTTTGATTAAGCAATGGGGAAATAGCCTTGATAAACTACCGTTATTAGTCTTCCTGGTGGGCTTTTCCTTCAGCTATAAAGCCTGTTTTGTCTACAATACTTATAGTCTATTTTGATACCTCATTTTCAATCCATCCAATAACTGCATTAGCAACAAAGCGCGGTTCGGGAGGGAGAGAATAGATATCTTCTTCGTAATTCTTGTTATAGGGTGAGATATTCATGATTTTACCGTCTACAACAAGCGTACTACTGCCACCCGGATCGAAGCCCATAGCCTTATGCATGCCGTACTTTAATAGGATGTCGGCCATATCGAAATGGGTGGCACCCACGGATTCTCTAATTCTACCATTCACCATAAGCACCATGAGTTTTCCAGTTTTAGTAATGCCAACGGCAATCTTAGGTCCACGCATGTCCGTAAAATCCAATCTTGCTGCCTGGGTTTTAATGGAGTTAGAAGTTGTCCATCCTTCTGCTTCCATATTCACGGCAAGTGTATCATTGTCTATTAACATGGGCCCAGCCTCGATGGCATAAGAGATATCCTTCCATCGATATGGGTCTTTTTCATTCTCTAAAAGTTCGATTTCCAAAGCTTTTCCTTCTCCGAATAAGGCATCTGAAAATAATGTTGCAGGAACGGATAGGGTAATACCCACCGGAATCATAGAAACATTCTCATTCGATTTTGTAGGGATTATTTGTTTTACCGTATTTCCTGCGATTCTAATGATATAATTACCATCCCCTTTTATTTCTTCATGGGAATAGGATAAATCATAAAAACAAGCTTGAGAAAAGCTATGGTTGTTATAGTTGTCGGGATTGAAGACCATGTCATCTTTCTGTCCTTTTATTATAAATCCAGCACTGGAATTAACTTTTCGAATATCTATGGTGCCGTCTTTATAAATAATAAATGCAGGTTTATTGAACAACGGCGGACAAAACACTTGGTTATCCATAATCAGCAAGCCCAAGGGTGAGCCAATATAGGTTTCGGGCAATCCTAACTTACCTACTAATTCTGGGTTCAGGATATAACCTCCATTCCAGGCCAATTCTATTTTGTTCTTGTTCTTACTTTTCTTTTGATATTCTTTAATAAGTCCGGGAACATTCTTTGGGTTTTTATTTGCTAAATGCGCTGCGAATTTCCAGGCATGCTTTTTTGTGTCGATTTCCGCTAAAACACCACTCCAGGGCATCCCATCGTCGTAAACTCCTCCCGCGAAGGAAGATTTTACACGTTCATCCGTTTTAGACCCTGCCATATCTTGTTCCAATTTTAAAAGGAGCATATTGATAGGAGTCCCGTTTTCAGCGGCATCTTTAGAGATGATATCTAGTAATTTTTTTTCTCCGAGTTGCTCTTTAAGGTTACTATAAAGTTCGCTTTTAAGGGCATTGTCAAAGTCCTTGGAAGTCTGAATAGGAGTAGGGTAGGCTAAAGTTGTTCTTACACCCGCAGGAACGAATTGAATAAAACCGCTGTCCTTAGGTATGCCCATAATTTTAGCGGTCATTTTATGTCTGGCCTTTCCGATGTGAAAATGATCGA
>CBESOB010000074.1:0-12645 GCA_965530995.1 uncultured Flavobacteriaceae bacterium | reverse complement strand
TTAAAGCCTACTTAATTGTATGTATTTACCTACAATTTAAACGTAAGATCTTCATAATTAGCGATTTTTGAGATTAATTCTAGCTCAAAAAGCTGTTCTTGTACTTGCTTAATAACGGTATTATCAGGTAAATTTTGGGACCATTCGGTCATGCTTAGCCATTCTTGAACATCTTTTAGCTTTTGATCATAGCGGTTGGCAATGGTATGATCTATTGATGGAATTTGTTTAAATTCCCTCGATGTAGTATTGATGATATTAAGTATTGTTTTTACTTCTTCTAATCGGGTTTCCAAGACCTCTTCTCTCACCGCAATAACAAAACATGGCCAAGGAGTAGGGCAAGTTCCAATCCTCCTAAAGGTATCATCATCGACATAGGGTTTTGTCGTGAATTTCTCCCACATAAAATAGTCGGCGATGCCATCGGTCAATCCTGAAATGGCTCCATCAAGGTTTTTAATGACTTCGAATTTAAGATCTTCATCAAGATTCCAATGGTTATTCTTGGCATTTATATAGGCCATAAGATGCGAACCCGATCCATATCTACTAATGGCAGCTTTAGTCCCCTTTAATTCTTCAATGGACTTGTACTTTGATTTATTCGCCACATGAATTCCCCATTGTAATGGTGATTGAACGAAAGTCTGGACAATTTTACAAGGATTTCCATCAATGATATCCTTAATGATGCCCTCGGTAAGTATGACGGCTAGATCAATTTCCTTCTCCCTAAGTGCTTTGCACATCTGTCCTGTACCACCAAAGAAATCTTTCCATCTTAAGTTTATACCTTCTTTCTTGTATTCGCCATTTTTAAGGGTGAGGTACCAGGCCAGATTAAAGTGCTCAGGAACACCGCCAATATTAATTTGTTTCATTTGATTTTTCAAATCGTTTTATTGAATGAATTTATCCAATGCATATTCAATCAGCTTTTCAACTGTTTTTCTTGGGTTTTTGCTAAAATTACCATCTGGTCTATTGGCAATAATGGCACTAAGAGACAAGGCATTATGGCCTAGTAATTTTGATAGACCATAAATTACTGACGTTTCCATTTCAAAATTTGTGATACGGAGTCCTTTGTGATTAAAGGTATCCATCTTTTCGTTAAGTCCTGAATCTTCAAGAGGCAAACGTAATACACGACCTTGCGGTCCATAAAACCCACCAGCCGTAGCGGTAAGTCCTTTAAAAACTTTACTGCTACTGAATTTTTGTTCAAGTTCCTTGCTATTGTCGATTACTATGGGTCTGGCTTTCTTTTTACTCCAATCAGTGAACTTGACAAAAGCATCTTCTATAGCTGGATTACCGATGGAATCTATTTGGTAAAAATGTAACATCCCATTTATATCCAGAGCATGGGTACTTAGAACAAATGAATCAATAGGCACCTCTTTTTGTAATGAGCCAGAGGTGCCTACACGCACAATATTCAGACGTGTCAAAGCTTCTTTAGGTTTTCTTTTATTCAAGTCGATATTCACTAAGGCATCAAGTTCATTCATGACAATATCAATATTGTCTGGGCCAATTCCTGTTGATATTACCGTGATTTTTTTTCCTTTGTAAATGCCTGTTTGCGTCTTGAATTCCCGCTTTTGTGTAGAAAAATCGATACTTTCAAAATGCTGGGTTATCATTTCGACTCTATCTTGGTCGCCTACGAAAATAATATCATGTGAGATATTTTCGGGTCTGAGATTGAGGTGATAAACACTTCCATTAGGATTTAAAATGAGTTCTGATTCATGGATGCGATTCATTTACTTGGTCTTTAAAAGCTTATTCAATGAATCATCAAATTGAAAGTCCAATCGTTCCACGCCTCCATATACCATTTCACTTGCCAATTCTTTTGAAAAGTTATATTTCAGTTGAATGGCGAGTAGTCCTTTTTCATTCAATGTCAATTTTTCTCCAGAGGCGTCAATAAACATTTTCAATTTCTCGATAATACGCTCTAATTGAGTGTCTCCATACCCGTAATAGCCCTGATATGTCAATGCATATCCTAAAAGCTGGTGTATGGATTTTATTTCATTCTTATCGATCATATCCAAGATATTATTCTCAATGGTACACAGGCCATTTTCGGTATTTGGGAATCGCTTTAAATGTGCTTTTAGGCAGTTGCTTAAGTATTTGAATGATGAGGGTTTTGTGATATATGGTTTAAGTGAGTTGTGGTCCTCACCACAGTAAATGCGCCAAATAGTCAACGCGGTATTTAGATCTTCCTTTGTGAGTTTGATCTTATCCCTATAATGGTCCTCTAGTTGTTCAGGTGTAAGTTCCGCAAGCCCTTTCATGTCCTTTTCACCACTAACTCTTCCGCTACACACCAAGTAAATAGGTATTTCTAGATGTTTTTGAGAAATCAAGGATATTACTGCAACTAGGTTAATATGACAAAATAGATCATACTCAAACCATAGTACGATCTCTTTGTGGTCCTTCGAAGAATCTAGCTTGTTTAATTCTTTTACGAATTTTAGTCTATAATCTTCTGCGTTGATATTATAGGTATCCTTGAAAAAAGATTCTCGAGCCGAAAAAAAATCTTTTGAATCGATCTGGCACAAGGTAGGGCCTTCGCAAAGCATTTCATTCCAAGTTAAAATATCCCCAGAAACGTCAATGTCATGTAGCGCCTCAGTGAGGCTGCTTCCATTGGTAATATGTAGAACATTATTTATCATTAACCACCAACACGTTTAACATTGAATCCCTTTTCTTTTAAGATGGCCATTATCCTATCTCGATAATCACCCTGAATTATAATTTTATCATCTTTGAAACTTCCGCCAACACTCAGTTTGGTCTTGAGCTCTTTCGCCAATAATTTAAAATCTTCTGCAGCACCATTATAGCCTTCTAATATGGTTATAGGTTTGCCTTTACGTTTCTCATATTTACAGATAATAGGATCTTCTTGCAGCCAAATATTGGTTTCAGGTTCATTATTACCCTTATCATTCTCATCTGGTACGTGACCAGGAAACAAATTCTTCAATTGATCTTGCAAGTCCATGATTACTTCTTGATAAGTCCGATTTCCACCAATCGCTGTTGTAAAAAGTCTCCAGCAGTAATGTCTTCAAAGGCTTTAGGGTTGTCTTTATCTACACATTCAGGCAGGCAACTCAGTTTCATGTCGCCTCTTGGATGCATAAAGAAGGGGATGGAATAACGTGGTTTGTGCCATTGGTCTTTCGGTGGATTTATAACACGATGTATCGTTGAGCAAAGTTTGTTATTGGTATGGCGTTCCAGCATGTCTCCTACGTTGATCACTAATTCATCTTCATTTGGAATGGCATCGATCCATTCACCATCTTTTCTCAAAACCTGTAATCCGCCCGCAGAAGCCCCCATCAATAATGTAATCAGATTGATGTCGCCATGTGCTCCAGCGCGAACAGCACCTTTTGGTTCGTGAGTGATTGGTGGATAATGGATAGGTCTTAAAATACTATTACCATTGCTGGCCCAATAGTCAAAATAATTTTCGTCCAAACCAATATACAAAGCTAATGCGCGTAAGACATAAATACCAGTTTTTTCCAACATGCGATATGCTTCCATACCTGTTTCATTAAATTTAGGAAGTTCCTTGACGGTCACATTTTCCGGATATTCTTCAGACAAGTTAGCGTCTGGCGTTGGGATTTGGCCAAAATGCCAGAACTCCTTTAGGTCGCCTTCTTTCTTTCCTTTGGCGTGTTCTTTACCAAAAGAGACATACCCGCGCTGGCCACCTAGACCTTTTATCTCATAACTCTGCTTTATTTCAACTGGAAGATCAAAGAAATCTTTCACTTCTTTGTAAAGGTCATCAACCAATGTGTCGTCTAAAAAATGATTTTTTAAGGCTACAAATCCAATGTCTTCATAAGCTTTACCAATTTCGTCAACGAATTTTTGTTTTGTCTCAGGATCTCCAGATGTAAAATCAGCGAGATCAACACTTGGTATATTATTCATAATAAACTTTACTGCTTTAATACAAATGTAAGAAAAATGCATAGACCTAAGGGTTAAAAAATGAGCCTGTTTATTTGAGCTAATGTTCAAATTTTATTTACATTTGACCGATATCAAAAAACAATTCATGAGCCGTTCAACAGCCACAAATCTTGAAATGAATTACAGTAGTACATTGGATAATACTACGCTTCTCGATCTTTATAAGAATATGTTGAAGCCTCGTATGATCGAAGAAAAAATGCTCATCTTATTAAGGCAGGGTAAAATTTCAAAATGGTTTTCAGGAATAGGACAGGAAGCTATTTCGGTAGGGGTGACCATGGCAATGCAAGATGATGAGTATATTTTACCAATGCATCGTAATCTAGGGGTTTTCACCACTAGAGAAATTCCCTTAAAACGATTGTTCTGTCAATGGCAAGGTAAAATGAGTGGGTTCACTAAAGGGAGAGATCGATCCTTTCATTTTGGCACTCAAGAATATAAGATCGTAGGAATGATTTCGCATTTAGGACCTCAATTAGGGGTTGCTGATGGAATAGCCCTTGCTCATAAATTAAATAAAGAAGCCAATGTTACTGCCGTGTTTACTGGTGAAGGCGGTACAAGCGAAGGTGATTTCCACGAAGCTCTAAATGTGGCGTCGGTATGGCAATTACCCGTATTATTCTGCATCGAGAATAATGGTTACGGACTGTCTACGCCGACAAGCGAGCAATACAACTGTGAGAATATTGCCGATAAAGGTATTGGATACGGCATGGAGTCGCATATAATCGATGGCAACAATATTATAGAAGTCTTTACAAAAGTGTCGGAACTTGCCGAAAGCGTGCGAAACAATCCTAGACCAATTTTACTGGAATTCAAGACGTTTAGAATGCGCGGGCATGAAGAGGCGAGTGGTACAAAATATGTGCCCCATGAATTATTGGAGACTTGGGCAGAAAAAGACCCGCTTGTAAATTACCAGGCATTTTTAAAGGAGCAGGGTATTTTAAGTGAAGAAGAAGAGGTGAAGATCAAAGAAGGTATTATGCATGAAATTCATGATGGCCTGGAAGTTGCCAATGCTGAAGAGACTATAATACCACAATCAAGTGTTGAGTTAAATGATGTATTCAAATCATTTGTATATCAAGATATTAAGCCAAGCAATGAAACTGAAGAATTACGACTTATAGATGCGATAGCCCAAGGTTTGAAACAATCTATGGAGCGCTATGAAGACATGATAATCATGGGTCAGGATGTCGCTGAGTATGGCGGTGTTTTCAAGATTACTGAGGGTTTCGTTGAACAATTTGGTAAAGACAGAGTTAGGAACACACCAATTTGTGAATCATCAATTGTTGAAGCTGCCATGGGTCTCTCCATTAAAGGGCGTAAGAGCATTATGGAAATGCAATTTTCTGATTTTGCAGCGTCTGGATTCAATCCTATCGTCAATTACTTGGCGAAATCGCATTATCGCTGGAATCAAGAAGCTGATGTCGTGGTTAGAATGCCTTGCGGCGGCGGCGTGGCAGCGGGACCGTTTCACTCTCAGACCAATGAGGCATGGTTTACAAAAACCCCAGGACTCAAAGTAGTATATCCTGCGTTTCCATATGACGCTAAAGGTTTATTGGCAACAGCCATTAATGATCCTAACCCAGTGCTGTATTTTGAGCACAAGGCTTTATATAGAAGCATTCGCCAAGAAGTCCCAACCGATTATTACACCTTACCTTTGGGTAAGGCCTCACTTTTGAGAGAAGGCCAAGATATTACAATCGTGACTTATGGAGCTGGTGTGCACTGGGCATTGGAAACATTGGATAAAAACCCATCTGTTTCCGCAGATTTGATCGATCTTAGAACACTTCAACCTTTAGATACCGATGCTATATTGAATTCTGTGACTAAAACAGGTAAAGCGATCATCTTGCAGGAAGACAGTTTATTTGGTGGTATTGCTTCCGATATTTCTGCCATGATCATGGAAGCATGTTTCGAGAAATTGGATGCTCCCGTAAGGCGCGTCGCAAGCATGGATACCCCAATCCCTTTTATAGATCAATTAGAAGATCAGTACCTATCAAAAAATAAGTTTGAAAAAGCACTTTTAGACTTGCTTGCATATTAAAATACCCACCGCTTTTTTATTGTTGTACATTAAATGTGATGATTTTACGCATGTATTTAAGTATATTTATGCTTGAATCAATTCAATCGTAAAATGAAAAAAATAGTTTTTACTCTAGTCGCTTTATCATTCTTAATTACTAGCTGCAAGACCAACGAAAAGAACACTGATTATACATCCATTGATGTTCCTATTGCAGAAAAAATCCCTGAAGAGCTTACCATGCATGGAGACACACGTGTCGATGATTATTTTTGGATGCGATTATCTGATGAACAAAAAAATGCAGAAATGCCAGATGCGCAAACACAAAATGTATTGGACTATTTGGGCTCTGAAAATTCATATAAGGAAGAAGCCTTAAAACATACCAAAGGACTTCAAGAAAACCTGTTTGACGAAATCGTGGGTCGTATCAAGAAAGACGATCAATCGGTGCCATACAATAATAACGGGTATTCGTATTATACCAGATTTGAAGAAGGCATGGATTATGCCTTGTACTGCAGAAAGAAACTTGATGGAGACGGCACAGAAGAGATTCTTCTTAATGGTCCGGAGATGGCTAAAGGGTATTCATATTATGGCATAGGGAGTCGTTCGGTGAGTGAAGACAATACTCTAATGGCATTTGCTATTGACACAGTCTCGAGACGACGTTATAACATTAATTTCAAGAACCTGGAAACAGGAAAACCATTGTCTGATAAATTGAGTAATACGACAGGAAGTGTTGCTTGGGCCAATGATAATAAAACTGTTTTTTATACAATAAAAGACCCTATTACGCTTAGGGCCAATAAGATATTCAAACATGTACTAGGAACCGACCAGGCATCAGACGAAATGATTTTTGAGGAAACGGATGATACTTTTAGCTGCTATGTGTATAAATCCCGATCAGATGCGTATATCATGATCGGCAGTTATCAAACACTTTCGACAGAAATACAATATCTCAATGCCAATACACCCAATGGAAATTTCCAGATCATTCAACCAAGAGAGAAAGACCTAGAATATTCTGTGGATCATTACATGGACCATTTCTACATACGTACCAACTTGGATGCAATGAATTTCAAACTGGTAAAAACACCTGTAACAGCAACAACCAAAGACAATTGGAAAGATGTCATTCCTCATAGAGAGGATGTCTTGTTGCAGAGTTTTGAGTTATTCAAAGATCACTTGGTAGTTCAGGAGCGTGTTAATGGCCTTAGAACCATTCGTGTAAAGACATGGGACGGCAAAGACGATCATTATATCGAATTCAATGATCCAGCGTACTTGTCTTATCCGACCACTAATTTGGATTTCGATACAAACATCCTTCGTTATAATTACACCTCGTTAACAACACCAAATAGTACATTTGACTATAACATGACTACCAAAAAACAAGTGCTCTTAAAGGAAGAAGCTGTGTTGGATGAGGGATTTTCGAAGGACAATTATGTGTCTGAACGTATTTATGCAACAGCCGAAGATGGCGTGCAAGTACCGATTTCCATAGTCTATAGAAAAGGAATCAAGAAAAGCGCTGACACTCCGTTATTGCTATATTCTTATGGGTCGTATGGTTCTAGTTCAGAACCTACTTTTAGCTCTCATAGGTTAAGCATTTTAGATCGTGGTTTCATATATGCCTTGGCGCATATTCGAGGAGGCCAAGAAATGGGTAGACATTGGTACGAAGATGGGAAGTTACTCAAGAAGAAAAATACGTTTACCGATTTTATTGCAAGTGGTGAGCATTTAGTGAAAGAAGGTTTTACAAGTTCCGATCACCTTTATGCCATGGGTGGTAGTGCCGGAGGATTGCTAATGGGCGCCGTCGTGAATATGAAACCTGAATTATGGAATGGTGTTGTTGCCGCAGTACCTTTTGTAGATGTTATATCGACCATGATGGACGAAACGATTCCGCTAACGACGTTTGAGTTTGACGAATGGGGAAATCCAAAGGATAAAGAATATTACGATTATATGAAATCCTATTCGCCTTACGATAATGTTGAGGCTAAAGATTACCCTAATATTTTGATCACTACTGGATATTGGGACAGCCAAGTGCAGTATTGGGAACCCGCAAAATGGATAGCAAAATTGCGTGAGTACAAGACCGATGATAATTTGTTGGTTCTTGATTGTGATATGGAAACAGGACATGGTGGAGCGTCCGGTCGTTTTGACCGCTATAAGAGAACGGCGTTGTACTATACGTTTTTATTGAATCTTGAAGGAATTACGGATTTCAAATTATAGCGTAAGGAATACTGTATATGTTTAGAGTGCATTAAAAATATCCCGTTTCGGCGGGATTAGCCCGCCAAGCCGAAGGCATTGTTCGACCATCAAGACCTAATAGCTATTGGGTCCCAACTAAAAAAACCAGTAAGTTTTTGTTCCTACTGGCTTGTGTTATGTACTTCTAAGTTTATAGTTATGCCGCATGTTGTCGTCTTGTTTTGCCCAAGGATTCGATAGACCCTAGACCGTTAATGACTCCTTTTTCGATCAAAAATATATTGTCGGAAAGACTATGGCATATTTCTGAAATTAATTTTGATTTTTTCATGATAGAGGTTTTAAAATGATTATTAAAATAACGTAGTAAGATTATCTGTAACGTCTCTTGCTGTTCCAGACTGATGATTTGTCTGAATAATTCCTGTTTGTTAATTGATTGCTGTCTAATGTTCTCATAATTGAAAAGTTTTAATTGATTAATAATTGATTGATGATAGCTTTTAGAGACTAGCTATAGCGTCTTTTGCTGTTCCAAACTGAAGCTCTATCAGAGTTATTTTTACTGGTTAAATGATTGCTGCTTAATGTTCTCATGATTGAAATGATTGAAATGATTTAATTGATTGATTGATGATAGCGTTTTTAGAGACTAGCTATAACGTCTTTTGCTGTTCCAAACTGAAGCTCTATCAGAGTGATTTTTACTGGTTAAATGATTGCTTTTTAATGTTCTCATGATTTCTGTTTTTTAATTGTTTGTTGTTTGCTTATACCTAATAGACGAGGTATTTTATCTTTTGTTACAGTACTATGCAAAACAAAGTACTATTTTAACATAATATTATGAAATAGGGGACTCGAGACCTCTTCAAATTGTTGAATACTTGTTTGTTAGAAATAAAAAGGAGGACATCATGTCCTCCTTTAAATGCGATAGTAAATACTCATTTTATTCTGTAGAGCCTTCTTGAATATTTTTAGCTACTTCCTGTACGTCATCAAGTACACGTAATAAATTACCGCTCCATAGCTTCTCAATTTGTTCTTCGGTGTAACCACGACGAACTAGTTCCAATGTCACATTTAAGGTTTCTGAAGCATCACTCCAACCTTCAATACCACCACCACCATCAAAATCACTACTAATACCCACATGATCTAATCCCATTTTTTCTACGAGATAGTCTATATGGTCAATAAAGTCTCCTACATCCACGGCAGGAGGAAGGTCTGTCATGGTCTTGGTCTTATTTCCAACAATTTTCATCATTTTCATATACGTGCCTATATAGGCATCACGTTCCGCAGGTGGCAAAGACATCACATCCTTTCTTTCCATGCGCATGACACCTAATGAGTCCATGACCATTGTTTCAATTTCCTTGACTTTGTCATTACGTGTTTCGTATTTCTCGGTATTTAAATAAGAAGTGAATGCCACTGTTTGAACAACACCACCATTTTCTTTCATCCATCCTAATTGCTCGTCATCTAAGTTTCGGCTATGATCACAAAGGGCACGTGACGATGAATGTGACGCGATTATTGGTGCTTTTGTTAATTCAATCATTTGACGCATCGCTTCTTTAGATGGATGCGATACATCGACCATCATACCGTATTTATTCATTTCTGCGATAACTTCTTTACCAAGATCGCTTAATCCGTTATGCAACCATACATCATCTTTTTCGCCAGTATTACTATCAGAGAGTTGGCTATGACCATTATGGGCCAAAGACATATAGCGACCACCCATATCATAGAATTTCTTGACATTACCGATGTCTGTTCCTACGGGATACCCATTTTCAATACCGATCATGGCCACTTTCTTGCCTGATTTACTAATACGACGAACATCATCTGATGTTACTGCCAATTCAATTTTATCTGGAGCGATGTCTTCACAAAGCTTATGTATGGCCTCGAACTTTGACATGGCATTCTTATATGCTTTTTCATAGCCTTTTGTATTCAAGGAGTCCTGGCCAGTGTAAACGATGAACCAGGGCACATCTAATCCGCCTTCGATCATTTTAGGGAGATTAACCTGCGAATCCAATCGCTGTGTATAATTAATGGAATCCGTGAAGTTGGCCACATTAATATCACAATGCGTATCTAAAGTGATGACGCGTTCGTGAATGTCTTTGGCTTTGGCAATTAGTTGGTCTTCGGTCATTGTTTGTTCTTTACACGAAAATAAGCTGATCAATGCAAAAAATAAAAGGTAAAATGATTTCATATTGTTGGTTTAAGTGTGATTGTCCCAAAGATAGTAAAAACCCCTAATGTCTTTAAAATTAAAAGCGGAGTAATATCGAGTGCATTGGCTTCCCAATTTCTAACTCTATATAGGCTGACTAAACTCTTTAATATAGAATCCATTCCGCATACTATCTTGATCAATGGGAAAGGAGAGGTCATTGCCTCAGATATTTCGCCTTATATTTTGAAAACAAGACTCGGTGGATTGTTACGTAAATAGTGTTTAAATTATTATCCCACTTTAAAAGCGGGACTAGTACACCAAGGCTTAGGCAAGGTTCAATTATCAAAACCATTGGTTTTGGGTTTCACCAAAAAAACCTGAATCAAATATGATCGATCCAGGTCTCTTGCAATTTTGGTTGTGATATTTTATCTTAACTAAGCCAAGATTTTTCTCGTGCCCCTTTAGAATACCAATACAGTAATCCTGCAATGATGATAACAATGATTGGAACTGCCATAACACCTCCAGTAATAGGCATGTCATCTTGAAGAAAGAAACTGTAAGTATGCGCTATCAATACGCCGATTAATGATAGCATAAACAGCGTTACTGCCCATTTTTTACGTAATAATAAAGCAATGCAACCAAGAGCGCCAGCAAAAACACTTATGGCATAAGCCGCTGTATACCAAACTGGTTTATTTGTGTTGAATGCTTGTTCTTCTGGCGAGAGTTCTATCAGTTGATAAGCATCTGCTAAATAAGCACTTACGCCTATGAGATTCCATAAAAGGCCTACTACGGCAATGACCCAAAACCATACTGGTAATTTCGTTGTACTCGTCATAATTTGGTTTTTTTTTCGTTAATACTACTGTTAGTTAGTGTGTCTTTAGACAATACAATGTAGTCAGTTTGTATCGAATACGCAAAAAATAATGTTTGCCATGAAATGGTGTTTACACAAAAACAATCTTCAAAATATGCTATTTGGTATTGTTTTTGAAATACTTGAATAAGCAAAAATGTTGTTAAATTTAAATGGTATTTGAAAGAGTTCCATTAGTTTTACGCCTAATAATTATGATGAAAGCAAAGTTCCTTTTTATTGGTTCACTATTAGGTCTCTCCTTATCCATGTTTTCACAAACAGATGGACAAAGACCTTCTACCCAAATTCCGGTAGAGGAGAAGGAGGATGCCAAGAAAGAGAACACGACTTCTGAAAGCCCATTTGACAAACCATTGGAGTTACCTGATTTTAAGCCTGAGAAAGGCAACTCCGAAAAATTGAATCTGCTGATTACTGGAATGGCAAGGAAGTTAGATTATAAAAGAGAAGAAGGATTCAGTATGACGAAGAAAAGTAATTTGATCGATCCAGGTGTCATCTTCGAAAAACGCTGGGATGATAGAAACAAACAAATAGCCTTGGCCGAGGATCGTTCTGGTGAATTTAGGAGAAACCAGAACCTGGGTAGTTTTAGTACTGTTGCAGGGAAGGTAGATGTGGTATATCGAGACCATCAATATCCCGACGGAGATCGAATCATGGTACTTGTTAATGATGATATTGTACAATCTAATGTGTTATTACATACAGGTTATAGTGGTTTCAATTTAGAACTAGAACCAGGTATCAACAAAATAGATTTTGTAGCGCTTAATCAAGGGTCGTCTGGTCCTAATACAGCTTATATCGCTGTGTACGATGAAAATGGCTCGCTTATATCTGCAAACGAATGGAATCTCGCCACAGGATTCAGAGCAACGATCGTAGTTGTAAAAGAGGAATAATCAAAATATTACATTTTTCTTCATTAACTTTATTGATAGCCATCACTAAGGGAATTACATAAAAATATTCTGGACTTCAGAAACGTTGGTGTGCTTCATAGCGATGCTCATTAGTATACTTGCATTGTATAAATCCATTTCTGATGATTATCAGAAAATAGACGCTAAAACAGCTGCTCTCAAGAAAAAGAAACATAGACTTTTAAAAAATATATGTTTTTTATGTGACAAATCACTTTAAGTAGCTACT
>CBESOB010000073.1:0-13016 GCA_965530995.1 uncultured Flavobacteriaceae bacterium | reverse complement strand
GGTAATTTTGAAAGGTATTGTCGAAGAAAGAAAATTATCTGGTAAGCGTTATGGCGATTTATTAGATATGCTACTCGAAACTAAATATGACGATGGACTTGGTATGACTGAGGAACAGCTTATTGATGAAATACTGATCATTTTCACCGCAGGACATGAGACGACTTCTAACTCGCTTACATTTACATTTCAATTACTTGCAAAACATCCAGAATGGCAAGATAAAATTCATGAAGAGTTCCACAGTCTAGGTGGAGACGAAGAAGATTTAGTGACACGTGTCTCAACGTCTAAAATATGCCAACAAGTGCTTGAAGAATCTATGAGGTTATATCCGCCAGCTTATTTTATAGATCGCGTTAATATAAAAGCTGATACTTTTAATGGTATGTATTTCGAGCCAAAATGCAACCTTTTATTTTCGGTTTACGAAATGCATAGGCATCCAGAATTATGGGAAAATCCAGAGTTGTTTTCTCCAGAACGCTTTGCAGATGGTAGCCGACAATTCTCTGCGCAATATTTTCCATTTGGAGCAGGTCCAAGAAAATGTATTGGTAATAATTTCGCTATGTTTGAAATGATAATTGCGATTACAGAGTTAGTGAAAAACTATAAAATTCATCCAGAATTTGAAGACATTGCTATTACACCATTAATAACATTGAAACCAAAAAATGCATTTTTAAAATTTGAAAAACGTGCATAGTGATCAATAACAAATCTAAATATACAGAACTCATTAAAACCGAAGCAAAACGTCTCGGTTTTTTGTCTTGTGGTTTTAGCAAAGCAGAATTTTTAGAAGAAGAGGCGCCACGATTGGAAAAATGGCTCAACAAGAACATGCATGGCGAAATGCAATACATGGAAAATCATTTTGACAAGCGCTTGGATCCAACAAAATTGGTTGAAGACTCCAAAAGTGTCATTTCATTATTGTTGAATTATTACCCATCGGAAGTACAACAGGATGATGCTGCACCAAAAATATCTAAGTACGCTTATGGTAGAGACTACCATTTTGTTATAAAAGATAAACTCAAACATCTATTGCATTTTATCCAGGAAGAAATCGGAGATGTTCATGGTCGTGCTTTTGTGGATTCAGCGCCGGTTCTAGACAAAGCTTGGGCTGCCAAAAGCGGATTGGGATGGATAGGGAAACACAGTAATTTATTGACGCAACAAGTGGGGTCATTCTATTTTGTTGCTGAGTTGATCGTCGATCTTGACTTGGAATACGATACACCAGTAACCGATCATTGTGGCACCTGTACGGCTTGTATTGATGCATGCCCCACACAAGCGATTACCGTGCCTTATATGGTTGATGGCAGTAAGTGTATTTCTTATTTCACCATTGAGCTAAAAGAAAATATCCCTACAGAATTCAAGGGTCAATTTGACGATTGGATGTTTGGATGTGATGTATGCCAGGATGTGTGCCCCTGGAACAAATTTTCCAAACCACATCGCGAACCACTTTTCAATCCGAAACCAGAATTGCTTTCCATGACCAAAAAGGACTGGGAAGAAATTACAGAAGATGTCTTTCAAAAAGTATTTCAGAAGTCCGCGGTAAAGCGCACAAAATTCTCAGGCCTTAAACGCAATGTAGAATTCCTTAAAGAATAAGGGCATTAATTTCGCTATTCCGTACTTACTATTAACTTTGTCAATTCCATTGCAACTAAAACTTTATGAGTAAAAAGAGCAAAAGACGTGAAGCCCTCCTTTATCATGCGAAACCAACTCCAGGTAAGATCAAGGTCGTACCGACAAAAAAATATGCAACTCAAAGAGATCTATCTTTAGCATATTCTCCAGGTGTTGCAGAACCTTGCCTCGAAATCGCGAAAGACAGATCCTTAGCTTATAAATACACAGCCAAAGGTAATCTTGTAGCGGTAATTTCAAATGGTACAGCTGTTTTGGGCTTAGGGAATATCGGGCCTGAAGCATCTAAACCAGTTATGGAAGGTAAGGGGTTGCTCTTCAAGATATTTGCAGATATTGATGTTTTTGATATTGAAGTGGATACTGAAAATGTTGAAGAATTCATTCAAACGGTAAAAATGATTGCGCCTACTTTTGGCGGAATTAATTTAGAAGACATAAAGGCTCCCGAGGCTTTTGAGATTGAGCGAAGATTAAAAGAAGAATTGGATATTCCAGTGATGCATGATGACCAACATGGTACGGCAATCATTTCAGCCGCTGCATTGTTAAATGCTCTTGAACTTACAGAAAGGAAGATCGAAGATGTTAAAATAGTAGTTAGCGGAGCTGGTGCTGCAGCTATTTCATGCACCAGATTGTACCAATCTTTCGGAGCCAACGCCGATAACATAGTGATGTTGGACAGCAAAGGTGTAATAAGAAAAGACAGAGATACTCTAACGTCTCAAAAAGCGGAGTTTGCAACTTCAAGAAAAATAGACACCCTTGACGAGGCAATGAAGAATGCGGATGTGTTTATAGGATTGTCTACATCAGATATTGTGAATCCAGCAATGCTAATGAGCATGGCAAAGAATCCGATTGTTTTTGCCATGGCAAATCCTGATCCTGAAATTCCTTATAAACTCGCTGTCGACACAAGAGATGATATAATCATGGCGACTGGCCGAAGTGATCATCCTAATCAAGTGAATAATGTATTAGGGTTCCCATTTATTTTTAGGGGAGCACTGGATGTTAGAGCCACGAAGATCAATGAAGAGATGAAAAAAGCTGCGGTCATGGCATTGGCAAATCTTACGAAAGAAGCAGTTCCTGAACAAGTTAATCTCGCATATAACGAAACAAGATTGACCTTCAGTAAGGATTATATAATTCCAAAACCCTTCGATCCGAGGTTAATTGCAGTGGTTCCGCCAGCAGTCGCGAAGGCTGCAATGGAAAGTGGAGTAGCCCAACATCCCATTGAAGATTGGGCCAAATACGAAGACGAGTTATTGAATAGAATGGGGTCTGATAATAAGATCGTGAGGCTATTGATCAATAGGGCGAAAACAAATCCAAAACGTGTTGTATTTGCAGAAGCCGATCAACTTACCGTTTTAAAAGCAGCCCAAATAGTGCACGATGAAGGTATTGCAATGCCAATTCTTTTGGGACGAAAGGATACCATTGAGAAATTAATGGAAGAAATTGAGTTTGATGCGGATGTAATGATAATTGACCCTAAATCTGACGAAGAAGAAAAGCGGAAGAATGAATATGCAAAAGTTTACTGGAAACAGCGTAACAGAAGAGGGATAACAAAGTTAGCCGCAGAAAAACTCATGAGAGAGCGCAATTATTATGCGGCGATGATGGTGAACGAGGGAGATGCAGATGCACTCGTTTCAGGATATTCGAGGAGTTATCCTACAGTTGTTAAACCAATGATGGAGTTAATAGGAATGGCAAAAGGAGCCTCAAGAATTGCCACAACGAGCCTATTAATGACTGATATTGGGCCATTGTTCCTAAGTGATACCGCAATCAATGTTAATCCGACATCAGAAGATTTAATTAACATTACTCGAATGACCAATAAAGTGGTAAGAATGTTTGGCTTAGAACCAGTGATCGCCATGGTATCTTATTCTAATTTTGGTTCGTCACCTAATATTAGTGCTTCCAAGATTCGTGAAGCCGTGGAGCATCTTCATGAGAATTATCCAGATTTGATTGTAGATGGAGAGCTGCAGACAGATTTCGCATTGAACAAGGAAATGCGTCAGGATATTTTCCCATTCTCTAAATTAAACGGGAAGAAGGTAAATACCTTGATATTTCCTAATTTGGATGCGGCCAACATTACCTATAAATTATTAAAAGAACTCAATAATGCAGACTCCATTGGACCAATAATGATGGGAATGCGCAAACCTGTTCATATACTTCAATTGGATGCCAGTGTAGATGAAGTGGTCAATATAGTAGCAGTTGCCGTTGTAGATGCCCAGGAAAAAGAAAAGAGAAATCTATAAAGGCCTTTATTACAGTGGTATTTGGCGACTATAAATGTAAATAATTTTATTACATTTGAGTTTATAACAAAAATCAGTAAATGATTACACACATTCAGGGAAAGCTGGTAGAAAAAAACCCGACAGATGTTGTTATTGAGTGTTCAGGAGTTGGGTATTTATGCCATATTTCATTGAATACATTCTCTCAGATTCCTGACACGGAAAATTTAAGACTTTATACACATTTACAAGTAAAAGAAGACTCTCATACCTTGTTTGGGTTTGTAGAAAAATCTGAACGTGAAATTTTTAGGTTATTAATTTCGGTAAGTGGTATTGGTGCCAGTACAGCACGTACCATGTTATCGGCCATGTCTCCTAAACAAGTTAGGGAGGCCATTGCCTCTGAAGATGTGGTTAAAATACAATCTATTAAAGGCATTGGATTAAAGACGGCGCAAAGGGTGATCATAGATCTTAAAGACAAGATTCTTAAAGTTTATGATATGGATGAAGTTTCTATATCCCAAAACAATACCAATAAGGATGAAGCGTTATCTGCTTTAGATGTCCTCGGCTTTAACAGAAAACAGGCTGAACGAGTAATTGATAAGGTAATTTCTGGACATCCAGATGCCAAGGTGGAGACAATAATTAAAGAAGCTTTAAAAAATCTATAAGTTGTTTTGAACAAGACTAACCAGTATACTACCTACAATTTTATTAATGGTTTTGCTTTCATTGCATTCTTGTTATGTTTTTCGGTGTTTTCATATGGCCAAGAAACAGAAACAGAAACAGAAACAGAACAGGACTCTACAAGTACTGGTTTTAGTATGGGCTCCTTAACGCTTCCTAATCCAAGTAGTATCGTATCCAAATATACATACGACCCTATAACCGACCGTTATATTTATACAGAGTCGGTTGGTAATTTCAATATTAATTATCCAATTATATTGTCGCCGCAAGAATTTGAGCGCTTGGTGCTTCAAGAAAACCTTAAGTCATATTACAAACAGAAAATCGATGCGAAGGATGGTAAGAAAGATGGCAGCGAGGACGAGCAAAAGAATTTGTTGCCAGATTTTTACGTGAATTCAAATTTTTTCGAAAGCATTTTTGGAAGTGACGTAATCTCGGTGATTCCGCAAGGATCCGTTGAAATGGACTTAGGAGTATTATTTACCAAACAGGATAACCCAGCATTTTCCCCTAGGAACAGGCGTAATTTTTCTTTTGATTTTGATCAGAGAATCAGTTTGAGTTTACTGGGGAAAGTAGGAACACGATTGCAAGTAACGGCAAACTATGATACACAATCAACTTTCGATTTCCAGAATCTCATTAAATTGGAATATACTCCTACCGAAGATGATATTATTCAAAAAATTGAGGTTGGTAATGTGAGCATGCCTCTAAATAGCTCATTGATTTCAGGAGCGCAAAGCTTATTTGGTGTAAAGACCGAACTACAATTCGGAAAAACAAAAGTAACAGCAGTTTTCTCAGAACAGAAATCGGAAACGCGATCCGTAACAGCACAGGGTGGAGGAACTCTTGAAGAATTTCAATTATTCGCACGAGATTATGATGAAAATAGACACTTCTTTTTAGCACATTATTTTCGAGATAATTACGATACGGCATTAGCTAATTACCCTTTCATTAACACTAATGTACAGTTGACCAGAGTTGAAGTTTGGGTAACAAATAGAAGCAATAGAACTGATAACGTTAGGAATTTGGTCGCCATCCAAGATTTAGGGGAAGCCAATCCAGAAAAGGTAGGTTTGGATAACCAAACAGGATTCTTTACCACAGGTAATCCTAATGCCTTTCCTGATAACTCAGTGAATAATTTTAACCCTGAAACCATAGGTACTACCTCATTCCTGACCAGTGCCATTCGTGATATCGCTACTGTACAATCTGGGTTTGGAGCTTCAGTTGTTAACGAAGGATTTGATTATAACAAACTGGAGAATGCTAGAAAACTAACAGTTGGTCAAGAGTATACTTTAAATACTGAGTTGGGCTACATCTCTTTGAACCAAAGATTGAATAACGATGAAGTATTGGCCGTGGCCTTTCAGTACACAATTGGGGCAGTGGTGTATCAAGTCGGTGAATTTGCAAATGACGGTGTTGAAGCCACAGAGATAGAAGAAGATATTAATGGGAATCAAACAGTGACCAATCAGAACCTTGTACTTAAGATGCTTAAAAGTAGCATCACCAACGTACAAGAGCCTATTTGGGACTTGATGATGAAAAACATCTATGATCTTGGAGCATTTCAATTATCTCAAGAAGACTTTAAATTGAATATCTTCTATACTGAGACGTCGCCCTTAAATTATATTACCCCAACTGGATTGACACCTTTTCCTGACCAAGGCCCTAATGCCGACCCCATTGAAGAAACCGCATTGTTGAAATTCTTCAATTTAGATAGGTTGAATTATAATAATGACCCGCAAAATGGAGGAGATGGGTTTTTTGATTTTGTTCCTGGGATAACTGTTATGACTCAAAATGGGAAAATCATATTCACGAACACAGAACCTTTTGGAGAATACTTATTTGACAGACTTTCTCTAGCAGCGGAGGATTATGAGATTGAGACCACTTATAATGAGAATCAACAGAAATATGTTTACAATACGCTTTATTCTTCAACCAAGACAGCTGCATTGGAAGATTTTGAGAAGAATAAGTTTGAATTAAGGGGGCGTTATAAATCTGCAGGTGGTGGAGGTATCGCTTTAGGAGCATTCAACGTTCCACGAGGCTCGGTTAAAGTTACCGCAGGAGGGCGGACATTGGTTGAAGGTGTAGATTATACGGTTAATTACCAGATAGGTACTGTTCAAATTATTGACCCTGCACTTGAAGCTTCCAATACACCAATACAAGTATCTGTTGAGAATAATGCAATTTTTGCACAACAAACTAAACGCTTCACAGGAATTAATGTGGAACATCAGTTCAATGAAAATTTTCTACTCGGCGCTACATACTTGAATCTAAATGAGCGACCAATCACGCAGAAGGCAAATTATAATTCCGAACCAATTAATAATACCATCTTTGGGTTAAATGGTAATTACTCAACGGAGGTGCCATTCTTGACACGATTGGCCAATAAATTGCCTAATGTAGATACAGATGCGCCATCTAATTTTTCAGTGCGAGGCGAATTTGCCTATTTGTTGCCTGGAGCACCCAAGGGTACTAATTTTAATGGAGAGGCTACATCATATATCGATGATTTTGAAGGCTCACAAAATTCAATTGACTTAAGGTCTCCGCAATCGTGGTTTTTATCTAGTACACCATCTGGTGAAATGGGATATTTCACAACGGGTATTGACCCCTCTGATATAAATTATTTGCAAAATGGATTTTTTCGTTCAAGATTGAATTGGTATACTATTGATCCAATATTTTATACTAGTCAAAGGCCAAGTGGAATTGGCGATGATGAGGTTTCAGATTTATACACAAGACGTGTTTTCATAGATGAGATATTTCCGCAAATAGATATTGTTCAAGGGCAACAAGCTGTTATTAATACATTGGATCTAGCATATTACCCAGCCGAAAGAGGTCCATATAATTTCAGTGCAGGTGCAGATGATGGAATTTTGGATACAAATCCGAATGATAGCTGGGCAGGTATAACAAGACAACTCACAACAACCGATTTTGAGCAATCCAATGTAGAGTATATTGAATTTTGGATACAAGACCCATTTCTGGATAATCCGGCAAATCCCGGAGGAATCGTATCTTTTAATTTAGGAAGTGTTTCTGAGGATGTTCTGACTGATGGTAGGAAGCAGTATGAAAATGGTTTGCCTGCTGATGCAAACAGTACAGATCCAATAAATGCAACGGCATGGGGAATCACACCATCAAACCAATCACTGATCTACGCATTTGATTCAACAGGAGAAGCAAGAGCAAGACAAGATGTGGGTTATGATGGCATTGATGATATTGCTGAGGGACAAATGTTCCCAGCTTTTGCAGGACTAGAAGATCCAGCAAATGATAATTACCAATATTATTTGAATCGTGAAGGAGACATTTTTGAGCGTTATAAGTTATATAACGGACAACAAGGCAACTCTCCTGAGAATATATCAGACACCAATAGAGGGTCTACAACACAGCCAGACGTAGAAGATATCAACCGAGATAATACAATGAACACCATTGATAGTTATTTCCAATACAATGTTGAAGTTTCACCAACGGCTTTGGCTGATATTAATAATGAATTCATTAGAGACCGTAAGACTTTGGATGTTACTTTACCTAATGGGTCTACAAGAACTGTTACCTGGTATCAATTTAGGATTCCAACGAATTTGCCATTAGCAACATTCGATGATCCTACAATACCAGAATATAGCAGAGTTGGTGGTATCACGGATTTTAGGTCCATTCGTTTCGTAAGAATGTACATGCAGGAATTTTCACAGAATACCGTAGTACGTTTTGCCTCATTGGATTTGGTAAGGGGAGATTGGAGACGTTATAGCAAAGCCTTGGATGGGTCGGCAAATCCATTGAACCCTGACACAGCGTTTAGCCAAGGCGTTGTGAGTATTCAAGATAATGAGGGCAGTTACGTGTCACCACCAGGCGTAGAAAGAGAACAATTATTCAATAATAATACCGTTCAGAGACAAAACGAGCAATCATTGGTACTTAATGTGTGTGAACTACAACCAAAGGATGGACGTGCTTTATATAAAAATATCAGTGTAGACATGCGTCAATATAAACGCTTAAGAATGTTCATGCATGCGCAAGAGGGACCAACTCCAGGTCTCGGCGATGGGGATCTTGTCGGGTTTATTAGAATGGGTAATGATTTTACTCAAAACTATTATCAAATTGAAATACCCTTACAAGTATCAATAGGGACATCACGTCGTGAAGTTTGGCCAGAAGCAAATGAGATAGACCTCCCATTAGAATTGCTTCAAATAATGAAATCTAGAGGAATTTCTGAAGGCTCATTGAGCAATCTTGAGCCCACATATTATGATGAAGTTGATGGTCAGCTTAGTGATTTACCCGTAACAGAATTTACACCAAGAACTTTGGGTCAATTAAGGTTAGGGATTAAGGGAAATCCTAACTTCGGTGATATTCGTACACTAATGGTAGGGGTCAAGAATGCCGTTTCCAACGAAGTGTGTGGGCAAATTTGGTTCAATGAATTAAGAATGTCTGAACTTGATAATGAAGGTGGTTGGGCCGCCGTCTTAAGTATGGATGGTAATATTGCCGATTTTGCTAATGTAAGTGCTACTGGAAGACAAAGCACAACAGGTTTCGGTACCATAGAGCAAGGACCAAATGAACGTAGTAGGGAAGACGTAAAACAATACGACGTTGTGACTAATGTGAATATCGGACAGTTGCTACCAAAAAAATGGGGTGTGCAAATTCCATTTAACTATGCTCAGAGTGAAGCTGTGATAACGCCTGAGTTTGATCAACAATATCGCGATCTCACTTTAGAAACACGACTTCAAGATGCGACGACAAGGGAAGAAAGAGATCTTATAAAATCCCAGTCCGAGGACTATACAAAACGAAAAAGTATTAATTTTATAGGTGTAAGAAAGCAACGCACAGGTGAAGCAAAACCTCATTTTTACGATGTAGAGAATTTTACTTTTAATTATTCATTCAATCAAACTGAACACCGAGATTTCGAAATAGAGAACTTGTTGGATCAAACAATAAGGTTAGGTGCTAATTACAGTTATAATTTTGAACCGGTGTCCATAGAACCGTTCAAGAAAAATGATTCTCTTTTCACAGGAAAATATTGGAAATTCTTGAAGGATTTTAATATCAGCCCCTTGCCCGCTAGCTTTACCATTACAACTGATATGAATCGTCTTTACAATAAGCAGAAATTTCGAGAAGTTGATCTAACAGGAGATAATATTGGTTTGGATGAGCTTTACAGAAGAAATTACACCTTCGATTTTGGGTTTACTTTGAATTACAATATCACCAAGTCGTTACGAATGAACTTTACAGCATCTAACAACAATATTGTTCGAAATTATTTTGTAAACGACGTGATCAATGGCGAACAAGACCCTGAATTAACGGTATGGGATGGACTATTTGATTTTGGGGACCCGAATAGGCAGTATCAGCAATTTGGTCTTACTTATGAATTGCCTTTCAATAAAATTCCAACATTTGGTTTTTTAAGTGGAACTTATTCATATACAGGAGATTTTCAATGGCAAAAAGGATCAGACCTTTACGCTAATATTCAAGGGAACGATGGCAATTTCTATGACTTAGGGAATACCGTCCAAAATTCTAATACTCATAATCTAAATACCACTTTAGATATGAGAAAGCTTTACAAATATCTTGGGCTAGTTAAGAAACCACTTAATTCAGCCAGCATGGCTTCAAATAAAGTTCGAAATGGACCTCCAGGAACTAAAACGGAAGATGAAGACCAGAATCCTAAGAAACCTAAAAAAGCTGGAAGCAAAGCAGGGCGTAAATTATATAATGGCTTTATCGATGTTATTTCTGGTATAAAAAGAATTCAAGTCAATTATACTGAAAATAATGGTACATTCTTGCCAGGGTATTTGCAAACACCTGGTTTTATAGGAACTCTTAAACCTACATTAGGATATACCTTTGGTAGTCAAAGGGACATAAGGGATTTAGCGGCCAGAAATGGATGGCTTACTGTATTCCCAGATTTTAACCAGCAGTATACCGAAGTACAAAATAACATCTTGGATATCTCCGCCAATATTGAATTTGTTAGAGATCTAAAGATTGATATAATAGCCAATCGCCGTTATTCTGAAAACCTAATTGAGAATTTTAATTCGTTCGATAATGATGGAGATGGGTTGAGTGATGCCTATAATTCCCTGATACAAAACTCTTTCGGAAATTTTGATATTTCCACTTTGCTGATTAAAACTGCTTTTAGTAAAAGTGATGAATTCAACTCACCAACATTTCAAGACTTCAAGAGCAATCGATTGGTAATTGCAGAACGCTTAGCTCGTAATTTCTATGGAAACACAGCATTTAACCGAGATTTAGATGGTTATCCTGAGGGATTTGGTAAGACGAATCAAGCCGTTTTATTACCAGCATTCTTATCGGCTTATTCTGGGAAGAATGCTGAAAAAGCTGAGCTAGGAGCTTTTAGGAGTGTGCCAATTCCTAATTGGAATGTGAAGTACACGGGTTTTATGAAATTTAAGTGGTTCAAGAAAACTTTCAAACGTTTTTCTGTGACACATGGGTACCGTTCAAATTATACCATTAATCAATTCAGGACCAATCTGGATTATATAGCGGGTGATCCAACAATAGATTATACATTACAGCAACCAGAAGCACTTGATCAATCAGGGAATTACAAAAATGAAACTTTGTTCTCGAATATTAATTTAATGGAACAATTCAGTCCTTTGGTGCGTCTGGATTTTGAAATGAAGAATTCGGTCAAGATATTAGCTGAATTAAAAACAGATAGAGTGTTGTCGTTAAGTTTCGACAATAATTTACTTACAGAGATCATAGGTAGTGAGTATATTCTTGGTATGGGGTATCGTATTAAGGATGTTCGTATCAAATCTAAACTTGCTGGACCAAACCAAACCATTAAAAGTGATTTGAATATGAAAGCGGACATCTCGATGAGAGATAACAAAACGATCATTCGTTATTTGGACCTTGACAATAATCAAATAACATCTGGTCAAACCATTTGGGGCTTGAAATTTAGCTCAGATTATGCGTTTAGTAAGAATTTAATGGGCCTTTTCTATCTTGATTATACCTTTTCGGAGTATGCTATTTCAACAGCATTTCCGCAAACCACGATTCGTTCAGGTATAACACTTCGATATAATTTCGGTAATTAGATCATATCTCTTGTTAGTGCTAATTGAAATAAATACATTTGCCATATTACTCACTTCAAATAAATAAAATGAATATCCCAGAAGAATTAAAATATACTAAAGACCATGAATGGGTCAAAATCGATGGCGAGATTGCAACCTTAGGAATTACAGATTTTGCACAGAGTGAACTCGGAGATATTGTATATGTTGAAGTGGAAACAGTAGATGAAACGTTGGAGATCGAAGAAGTTTTTGGTACTGTGGAAGCCGTAAAAACAGTGTCAGATTTGTTCTTACCTCTTTCTGGAGAGATTGTCGAATTCAATGAATCTCTTGAGGACGAGCCTGAAAAAGTCAACTCTGACCCTTATGGAGAAGGATGGATGGTAAAGATTAAATTTAGTGATGCTTCACAGCTTGAAGGCTTATTGTCTGCAGACGATTACAAAGACGTTGTTGGTGCTTAAAAAACAGGCATTGATCATTGCTTTGGGATTTACCTCAGCCCTGACTTATTTAAGCTTAGTTAATTTAGGTAAAATGCCAAATATGGGGGTGTCATTTAGTGATAAGATCTATCATTTTATTGCCTACGCACTCATGACCTTAGTGTGGTTTAATTATTTATCGACTCTTAAAAACTTAAATAAAAAGAAACAAATTTTGCTCGCCGTAGTGATTTCTGTAGTTTTCGGAATGGTTATTGAACTACTGCAAGGAGCTTTAACAGCCACACGAGAAGCAGACTTCAATGATATCATCGCCAATAATCTTGGTGTATTGGTAGCAACACTGTTTCTTTGGTTCATGCCAGTTAAAGACGTTAAAAAGTATTAATGGCTTGTTTATTTGGTAAATTATTAGTTAAATTAGCACAGCACAAAACAAACAATTATGGAATCTAAAAAAAATCTGAAAGCGGATGTAGGTAGAAACAGCTCATTGTATTTTGCAGTTGGTCTAGCATTAATGCTATTCTTAACGAAAACTGCTATAGACTGGAAAACATACGACAAAGATGATTATGCCTACGAAACAGTTAGTATGGATGATACATTGGATGAAGAAGTGCCAATTACAGAGCAGATTCAAACACCACCACCACCACCACCAC
>CBESOB010000072.1:0-13029 GCA_965530995.1 uncultured Flavobacteriaceae bacterium | reverse complement strand
TGGTAATCGATTGATAATTCTTTAAGCCAATATAATATAAAATTATATTATTGGTAATCAACGCATTGGTGTAATTATTACTGTTTACACTTGAGCTAGTAGTTCCGATTTGATAAATAATATTGCCTCTAATAACAATATTATCAACACCACCAAAACCCAATGATAACGTACCATCAATTAAGTTATTTTCTATAACCAAATTTGATAATGGCGTACCAAGTGGATTCGACAAATAAAAGTCATCATTAACATGAAAACCAGTTATCGTTGTGTTAGAAGCTCCAGTAGTTAAAATCAAATCTTCTAATAATGTTTGTTTATCTGGATCACTGTGTCCAAAGCCAATAAGTGTGAGTGGTTTATTCACCGTGATTATTCCATAATTGATTTCTGAGGCATGCACATAAATTATTTCGTCATTACCTGCTGCGCTAATGGCACTTTGCAAGTCACTAAATTGGGCATTGCTTCCGGGGGAGTTGTCTACAGTAGTTTGGGCATTAAAAAAAATAGGCGCCAATAAGAGCACCAACACGAGGGTACAGTTTTTCATGATTATGTTTTTTGAATTATTAATTAATAGCTAGGTTAAAATTAGAAAATTAATTCAAATTATAACACACTCTACTACAATAATTTATAAAAAATCATGAAATTGTTATTCAACGCGCCGCCAATAATGGGTTTCGTAAATAAATGTCACATACGCTCTGACCTCAAGAATATTAGGATTGTCTTTGTCTAACGATAATCGGCATTTATAGGATTTGCCTTTTTGTGGACTGAAGAGACTGCCATTTCTATAATAAGTACCATCAAATTCAAGGCCCTTTATGATCTCTAGCCCTAGAATAGGTTGATTGTACTCTTCTCCTGTGCATTTTTCGCATAACGCATCTTTGTCTTCATTCGCGATTATATTCACGATCTTACCATATACTTTTTCATCTTTCTCGTAAATCTCAACAATAGATGTTTCGATACCATTTTCATTGGCCATGATCCATTTCCCAAAAATGGTTTGAGAAGAAACCACCAACGACATTAAACTTAAAATGCCAGTAAGATAATAGGGTTTCATTACATGTCGGTTTAAGAAAAATTTCGTCTAAGCTGATGTAATGAGGCATTCAATTCAAAGCCTAGAAGGATAATATTGGCATTTAACCAAAGATAAAACAACAATATTAAAAGCGCGCCAATAGAGCCATACAATTCGTTGTACTGCGAAAAGTTTTCAATATAAAGGCCAAACAGGAATGACGTGAGCATGATCAGTAGCGTTGTAAACAAAGCGCCTATTGAAAAGAATTTGGAATGCTTTCCTTCTTTGGTACCAAAATAATACAAGGTTGCCGTTGCCAAATAGATCATGAGCACAAAAAACACGTATTTAACTAGCCTTACCCAAACTTCTGCCTTGTATTTTAATTCGTAGCCTTTTTTCTCAAGTACTTCTATAGCATTGTCTATAATATAAATTTCGAACCAACCCAAAACAATGACAGTTATGATTACCAGAAATGCCAATATCAATGCAACACCCAATGCAAATAGAAATTGTTTAAACACATTACGTGTGAGTTGTGTATGATATGAATTCTCAAACCCTGAAAAAACCGCATTCACGCCATTTGCCATCAAAAAAATAGACAGTAAAAAAACAGTGGATATCAAACTCCCTCTTTTGGTTCCCTCGATGTTCTCAAAAATATTTTGCATGAAAAAATCGGAGGTCGTTGGTGGTAAGGATGATTGTAAAAATACCAAGAATTCATCCTTAAATCCTTCAACGGGTATATATGGTATTAGTATCAGGATAAATAGCAGGAAAGGAAAAATAGCTGTAAAAAAACTAAAGGCAATGGCACTCGCACGAGTGGTCAAGGCACCTTGGACAATACCAACAGTATACATTTCCAGAAGATCATATAAGGACAGGCCTACCAAACCGGGTAGTTTCACTTTTTTGAGAAATGCGACTAGCAGGTTTATAATAGGAATCTTGGCTAATTTATCTTCAATGGGTTTACTCATATTATACGGCCTTAAGGCTCAAATCCATATTGTATACTGAATGCGTCAATGCTCCTGATGAAATAAAATCCACTCCACACTCGGCGTACTTTCTTATGGTTTTTTCGTTAATGCCTCCAGAGGATTCTGTTAAGCATTGACCACCGATTAATTTCACTGCTTTTCGCGTATCTTCGTAATTGAAATTATCTATCAATATCCTATAAACCCCCTTTGTTTCTAGGATTTCCTTTATTTCATCTAGGTTACGTGCTTCAACGATTATCTTCAGATCACGGTCAGTATCCTTTAGATATTGCTTGGTCTTGTTAATGGCTTTCGTGATTCCTCCTGAGAAATCGATATGGTTATCCTTTAACATGATCATATCGTATAAAGCAAATCTATGGTTCTCTCCTCCACCGATCTTAACGGCCCATTTTTCTAAGGCACGAATACCTGGTGTGGTCTTACGAGTATCAAGCACCTTGGCCCCAGTACCATCTAACAGAGTTACAAACTCATTGGTCTTGGTGGCTATGGCACTCATCCGTTGCATGGCATTGAGCACTAAACGTTCCGCTTTGAGGATGGATTGCGAGGCACCTTCCACATAAAATACAATATCGCCATATTTTACCAGTGACCCATCTTCTATTAATGTTTCAACACGCATATTGGGATCTACATAGGCGAATACCTGTTTAGCAAACTCCACACCAGCAATAATGCCTTCATCCTTGACCAAAAGTTTGGCTTTGCCCATTGCCGATGAAGGAATGCACGCCAATGAGCTATGATCGCCATCACCGACATCTTCACGTATGGCATTGGCGATGATGCCTTCTATTTCTGTATTGAATTGTTCTTTGCTTATCATTCAGGTACTATATACTGCTAAAGTAACAATTGGTTTTATAATACGTAACAAAAACATATATTGAGTCGTCATCTTTATAAACAAGTCAATGAGTGCTCTAGAAAATTTCCTGTCTCGAATTCGGTCGCAAAAATTATTCAAGATATTTACCTGGATCACCCGCATATTATTGGCCATTGGCTTTATGCCTTCCGGTCTGACTAAACTCCTCGGAAATCGATTCACCATCATACCTGTGGAAAATCCAATAGGGTTTTTCTTTGAAGCGATGTATCAAACGGGTTTTTATTGGAATTTCTTGGGTTTCATGCAACTTCTAGCGGCATTATTGCTCTTGATACCAAGAACCACTTTGTTGGGCGCACTTCTCTACTTTCCGATAATCATCAACATTTTCATTATAGTTACCGCAATGCATTTTACAGGAACCCCTTTTATTGCTGGGCTTATGTTAATAGCAAATTTGTATCTCCTGTTCTGGGATTATGATAAATTGAAGAAGATCTGCAAGGTTATTTTTAATATTGAGTAAGTTATTTCTTTTAAACGGTTCTTATTATTTTTGAACTATGACAATCAAACTCATCACCATAGGTAAAACCGACAACAAAGCTTTGCAATCATTGATCGATGATTACACCAAGCGTCTTGGGTATTACATCAAATTTGAGTTCGAGGTCATCCCGGACATCAAAAATGTGAAGAACCTCAGCGAAGAACAACAAAAACAAAAGGAAGGAGAACTCATTCTTGGCAAGGTCCATACTTCTGATTCTTTGGTCCTACTGGATGAAAATGGCAAACAATACTCATCCATTGAGTTTTCAGGATATCTACAAAAACACATGAATAGCGGTATTAAAAGACTTGTGTTCGTGATCGGTGGACCCTACGGATTCTCAAAAGAGGTTTACGATAAAGCACAGGCTAAACTGGCCTTAAGTAAGATGACGTTCTCTCATCAAATGGTTCGTTTGTTTGTTGTCGAACAATTATATCGCGGATTTACTATTCTGAGAAATGAGCCCTATCATCATCGTTAAGACTTATTTTCATTAGTGTTCCTCAATTGAATGGAATGCAAGCACGATCACTCGAATAAGAAAAAAATCTTGTATTTTTTATCCATGACTCGCGACATATATTGATAGTTACTCTTCTCAAAACAACGCTTGCTCCTCTTCATCTTCTTTGTCTTTGTCTTGCTCAACACGTTCTATAAGGTTTTTGGGCAGGTCATCTTTTTTATATAATGTCATGGGTACAGGTAAAACACAGGCTAAGGCAATCATTAATGCCAATGCAAATAATCGTATGATTCTTTTGATCTTCATAAAATAATAATTGTACGCATCGTTAAATACCTACGGTTACTAATAAATAGTGTGAAAATGCCAGTTATGGCGAAAGGATGACTTATATGAAGAGTATATTTACGACTTCGTTAATCGAAGACAATTCAGTTTGAAAGGTAATGATCTGTCTATTTTCCTTGAGAAATTGACTTTTAAATTGATTTATCTTAACAGCTACTTTTTGATCGCTATTGAAAGCACTCAAATAGCCCTGATAGTCAAACTCTGAAAATACTGAAGCTAAATTTTCAATAGGATGATTTGTAGTGGAATAAAAAGTAGCTCCATCATCAACAATCGAGAAAACCACATATTCTGAAGTAAATTGCTGTGGCAGTATAATGTTTTCATTACCGCTATAACTAAGGAGAGTTATCAGTAAAGCAACACTTAATAGATTGATATGTAGTTTTTTGAAGATCATTATTGATGTAAAGATACTAATTAATCATTTTAGATAGAAAAGCAGAAGCTACATTTCTCATCTGTAAATGACCAGATTCATTAAGATGAACTCCATCCTCTAAGTAATGTTCAGGCTTAATACTTTTTGAAAAATCAATAAAAACCTTTTCATCATCCTTGCAGTAATTGATCAACGTCTGTTGGAAGCTCTCTAGTCGTTGTTGCACGTTCTCTCCAATGAAATTCAATTCTTCGAGATTAATTATAGGCGTTGGTATACCGACTACACATACAACATCATGATATCTGGCGTATCTGGACATCGCGTGAATATTAGAAATAATAAATTCATTTTTCAGTCCAAATAAAATGTCATTGGTACCGCCCATAACTATCATATGTGTTGGTCTGTGCTCCTTAAGAAGGTACTCACAGCGACCTAACATACCAGTTGTACTATCCCCTCCAATGCCCGCATTAATTATCGTTATTCCGAGCTCTTTAGCAACCAAATAAACCCATCCTTTTTCCTTCGGGACATCATATGCCTCGGTCAAACTATCGCCTAGGCAGAGTATCTTTATTGGATTCATTTATATATTTAGTTTTAAGATTCTAAAGTTACTCGTCATAGTTTATTTCTGAAACGCCACCATCATAGAAATCCCATCAACCTCAACTTTTCCTTGAATTAATGCTTTACCATCCATATCAAACGTATCGCTATTCAACGCTAATTGCCAACTTCCGTCTAGCTTATAATTCATTGGAGATGTGTTGGCATTATAAATTACCAGAATATTCTTCCATGTATCATTGTTGGCATTATTACTTAGTTTGTAAACTACCTGATTATTTTCAGCTTTCAAGAACTGAAGATTATTACGAACATCTTTAGCAGTCGACATCCTAAATGCAGGGTGGGACTTTCTAAGTGCAATCAAATTCTTATAATATTCGACAACCTTGGCATTGGTTACTTTCCAATTCCAATCGATTTGATTGATGTTATCCGGCAAATTATATGAGTTGTGCTCTTCGTTCTTGGTCCGTAACATTTCAGCGCCAGCATGCATAAATGCTACACCTTGAGACGTCATTACAATGGCATTAGCCAATTTATCCATGGCTATTAATTCTTCATTACTTGCATCTCGTCTTGATACTTGTAATTTATCGAAAAGTGTGTGATTATCGTGACAAGACACATACGAAATGGCCTGCCATGGTTCATTACTCCATGGGTCATCAGAATAATTGACTTTGGCATAATCGATTTGTGGATGTGCTATGGAGCCAACGACACCAAATTTTATGGACTCTTCCATCTTCTTTGCTCCGCTCACAAATCCAGTGCTGGTATCATCAAAAACAGAACCCTTTATACCATCTCTTATATCATCACTAAAAGCCGAGATCTGCGGCATTTTATGTGTGTATTTTTTTAAGGCTCGCTGGTCTTCCGGTAAAGGAGAATCGCTGGCAGTCCATCCCTCACCATATACCATTATATTCGGATTGATCTTCTTGACTTCCGTTACGATTTCATTCATGGTCGCAATATCATGAATACCCATTAAATCGAATCTAAAGCCATCTAAATGGTATTCTTTCGCCCAATAACTCACGGATTCAATAATGAACTTTTTCATCATTTCTCGTTCCGAAGCGGTTTCATTTCCACAGGCTGCTGCATCAGATAGCACACCGTCTTCCCAGTGTCTATAATAATACCCAGGCAGTTCGAGATTAAAATTTGAATTCTCAGTCTTACCTGTGTGGTTGTACACCACATCTAGAATGACACCAATTCCGTTGTTATGAAAGGTCTTGACCATCTGCTTAAACTCCTTTATTCTAACTTCAGCTTTAAAAGGATTACTAGAGAATGAACCTTCGGGTACATTATAGTTTTGAGGATCATATCCCCAATTGAATTGTGGGACATTTAATTCTGATTCGTTAATTGAATAATGATCATAAGTTGGCAATAGATGCACATGGGTAATTCCTAATTCTTTCAAATGGTCTATACCGGTAGTCACTCCATTTGGTCCTTTACTTCCTGTCTCAACCAAGCCTAGATATTTTCCGGGCATTGTAGAACCCGAATTTGGATGAATAGACATATCGCGGATATGCATCTCATAAATGATGGCTTCATTAGGTAATTTCATGGTTGGTCCTTTATCTAAGTCCCAATTTTCAGGATTTGTATTAGAAAGATCCAACACCATGGCACGCTGTCCATTTACGCCAACAGCTTGGGCATAAATTCCTGGAGTTTCATCCAACCAAATGCCATTCATTAGTACCTGGAAAGTATAGTAGGTGCCACTTAAGTCCCCTTTGATTCGTTTTGTCCAAACGCCATTGTTTGATACCACCATATCATGATGCTCCTGCACATCTCCGCCTTTCCCTTTTTGATACAGGTTAATTCTAACTTCTTCAGCAGTTGGTGACCATATCTTAAATTCTGATGCTTTAGAAGAATAATTCAACCAAAGATCCGACTCGGTGGCAATAGGATAGTCAGCAAAGTTAACCAGCGTTCTTTTTTCTGGTGCACAAGAAATCATAAGCAAAACAATTAAGATGAGATTAAATATAGGTTTCAATTTATACTTGGTTTTAATATGGTTTTACCTACCGAAACGGAGTCTATTTTGCTTTTAGAATAATACACAGGAAAATATTGGTCGTTAGCCCAAGGTTCAAACAAGTTACTGTAAAACGGGCTATCTGGATTCCCTGATTGACCGGGACCATTTGTGCCGATCGCTTCATCCCAATCACCTGTATTAACGATCATCCTGAACGAAGCGCCACTACTTTGTCTGTTATTTCCTCCAGTGGACCCAGGTGTATATGAATTACCGCCACGTGGAAGAGGTCCCAAATTTAATTTATTGCTAATGTCTTTAGTGACGGAATTACCCAGAGCATGAGACATAGACGTATGTTTAAACTTTTCTTGACCATATTGCCATTTATTCATGTCTTCGCCTAGCATGTCTTCCAAGTTTGAAATGGCTTTATTGAAAGTATCACTCAAGAATTGATTTCTGCCTAATACCGGATTTTCGCCAAACTTAGCATCCGGGTTTGTAATCCAATCCATGACCCTTTTAAATTGTATTCCGGGAACTATGTTTTTTGCGTCATCAGGAATAAAAAGGTCATTCGCAGATTTCTTTATTTGATTTTCCCAAGCGACATAAATAGAAGCCTCTACAGAAATGGCATCAAGCGTAAAATCCCAGTTTTCCAGTTTCTTTCTAGCATCTTCAGCTTTACCTTTGAACACAATGTTCGCTAGCATCGGAACAAGCATCCTAGCAGGAATTGATAGATAATCCACTTGCAAGGCTTTCATGTCTTCCATGGTCAGTTTCTTTCCAGATCCAAGAACTTCATTCACACGATTCCCGCGATAAGGGTCCGACCAAGAAAAACCTACCGCATCCCAACGGTCATAATTTTCTGGTGTCACATTTTGATTGGCCGTCGATAAATACCCTTGAGATGGGTTGTAGGCATTGGGTTTCTGTATGATTGGCAAGTAGCCATCCCATTCATATCTACCATCTCCAGGCACTGGAACGAGTCCGCTAAAATTTTTACGTATTGGTGCTATACCGACAGCCTGCCAGCCTATATTTCCTTTCTTATCTGCCCAAATCATATTCTCGCCTGGAATATGACTATAATTACAGGCTTCCCTGAATTCCTCCCAAGTCTTGGCTTGATCCATTCGTAACGAAGCTAAATATGGTGAACCACCAGGCTCCATCCAAGCGCAACGGACGGCATATGCCTTAAAGTTCTCTTTATCCACATAAGTCACAGGGCCATGTTGTGTAAATAAAAATTCCGCTTTAACATCAGCACTCCCTTTTACTTTAATATTTTCAGAAATTGTATTCATATCAACCCATGCACCGTTATGCTTATACTGATTGAGATTATCAGGGTTTAGATCATACACATAAAGATCCTCACCGTCTGTTCTAAACACTGTTAGGCCCCAAGTACCAAATTCGTTATGCCCAATGGATATTCCTGGGATTTCGGGCTCACCTCCTCCTATGACGTTCCATCCAGGAGCCACCAAATGTACCATATAACGCAACGAAGGTACTGCTATGGTTCTGTGTGGATCATTAGCCATATAGGTGTTTCCATCTTCCATAAGATTTCCACTCACTACCCAATTATTACTCCCAATGGCCAGTGAATCATTTTTCCCTTCATTCAGCGCCACTAAAGCATTTGCCTCTACCATATTTCTGTATTCTTCTACGACATCACTGCTTTCGAATTTAACTGGTTTCCTATACGCATTATACAATTCAAGAATATCATCAGACAACAAGTCTTTGTTAATACTAGCATCCAAATTAATATCAGGGTCTTTAGGGTGGAACCAATAGAGCTCCTTGGTTTTTTTGGATCCTAATTTCGCAACAGCCCTACCTATTTGAAGTTCTTGTCCAATATTGCCTAGCAGACCTTGGTGCCTAGAAATCACAACCTCAGGTGTCCATTTTTCCGGATGGATATCAAGAATTTTGAATTCTATTGGAAGTAATTCAGGCGTTTTTGTAATTTCATCGATATAGGCATTAACACCATTGGTATAGGCGGTGATTATTTCTTTACCATCGTTGTGGTAATAATTCAATTCTTCATCCATATCGCCACGATACTTAAAAAGCCGTGTACCTATATCACGTTTTAATTCTCGCTCACCTAAGATTTCAGCAACGGTTCCTGTAGCTTGCCGCCTCCATATTTCGAATTGAAAAAGTCGGTCTTTAGCCGCTGCATAGCCTTGTGCGAAGAAAAGATCATGTTGGTTCTTAGCGTAAATGTGATTAATTCCCCATTCGTCCCGAACAATTTCAACGGATTCCTTTAAACCGTTTACGGAAAGCTCATCTCCGTTAGAAGAATTAGGCGTCTTACATGAAAACAGGCTCAGTAACACTGAAAGTAATACTAGTTTTTTCATAATATTGATATGATTGGTTTTGACATATAATGCCTTACAGCACTAATTTAACTTAAATTTTTCTTTCATTCTATTTAGTTAATTTTGAAGCTCTATTCCATTCAAACTTATGCAACTCGTTTTTGCCACCAACAATCTTAATAAATTAAAGGAAGTACAAACCTTAGTCCCAGCTAGCATTCAGCTTTTAAGCCTGAAAGATATTGGGTGCTTTGAGGATGTTCCAGAAACGCAAGATACCATTGAAGGTAATGCCATCCAGAAAGCAGAATACATAAAACAGCATTACGGCTATGATTGTTTCGCGGATGACACAGGTCTAGAGGTTTTGGCATTGAATGGTGCTCCAGGCATATATTCAGCAAGATATGCAGGACCTGAGCGAAATGCGGATGATAACATGAACAAACTATTAGAAGCCTTAGAAAGCAAAACCAATCGAGAAGCTCAATTCAAGACAGTAATTGCATTACATCTTAATAACCACCTTGCAACGTTCACTGGAATTTGTGAAGGTTCTATCACAAAAGAAAAACAGGGTGATAAAGGTTTTGGTTACGACCCTATCTTTAAAGCTAATGGGTATAAACATACATTCGCTGAAATATCTTTAGAAGAAAAAAACAGGGTTGGACATCGAGGTAAGGCCATTGTGCAATTGGTTGAATTCCTTAATCAACTCTAATCCAAAATAAAGCATTACCTTTGCAACTTCAATTCCTCAAGGTGAGGAATGTGTTGAGCGAAGCAGTTAGGTTCATTTACGTCGATTTAGCTTCCACATAACACGCTAATAGACAAATAGAATTATGACATTCGAACAACTCGGACTCGAAGCAAACATGCTTCAAGCTATCACAGACATGGGCTTTACAGAGCCTAGCGAAGTACAGGAAAAAGCCATTCCTGTATTATTACAAGAAGACACAGACCTCGTAGCATTAGCGCAAACCGGTACCGGTAAAACAGCGGCATTTGGTTTCCCTATGCTGCAAAAAATAGATATGGACAGCAGGACTACCCAAGGTCTGATTCTCTCCCCTACACGTGAACTCTGTTTACAGATCACTAATGAGATGAAAAATTACGGTAAGCACTGTAAAGGCCTTAATGTCACTGCTATTTACGGAGGTGCAAGTATTACCGATCAAGCTAGGCAGGTTAAAAAGGGTGCTCAAGTCATTGTAGCAACTCCTGGACGAATGAAAGATATGATCAGCCGTCGATTGGTAGACATTTCCAAAATAGAATATTGCGTACTCGATGAAGCGGATGAAATGCTGAACATGGGATTCTTCGAAGACATTACAGACATACTATCTCATACACCAGACGATAAAAGTACCTGGTTATTCTCGGCAACGATGCCTAAGGAGGTTTCTGTTATCGCAAAGAAATTCATGCATGACCCAGAGGAAATTACTGTTGGTAATAAAAATGAAAGTACATCTTCTGTATCTCATGAGTATTATTTAGTAAATACTCGTGACCGTTATCAAGCGCTTAAACGTTTAGCGGATGCCAATCCTGATATTTTCTCAGTTGTTTTCTGTCGTACGAAGCGCGATACTCAAAAGGTAGCAGAAAACCTTATTGAGGATGGCTACAATGCTGGGGCATTACATGGTGATCTAAGCCAGAACCAGAGAGATCTGGTCATGAAATCCTTTAGGAACAAACAAATACAAATGTTGGTGGCGACAGATGTTGCTGCTCGAGGTATCGATGTTGAAGATATTACACATGTTATCAATTACCAACTACCTGATGAAATAGAGATTTATACTCATAGAAGTGGAAGAACGGGTCGTGCTGGCAAGGAGGGCATTTCCATGGTCATCGTTTCTAAAAGTGAAACTCGTAAGATCAAGAGCATCGAGCGTAAGATCAATAAAACGTTCGTGAAAAAAGAAATTCCTAGCGGGATGGCCATTTGTGAAGTTCAACTTATGTCTCTTGCCAACAAGATCCATAATACAGAGATCAATCATGAAATCGATAAGTATCTGGAAAATATCAATACGATGTTCGAGGACACTACCAAAGATGAATTGATTAAAAAGTTCTTTTCAGTTGAATTCACGCGTTTCTACAATTACTATCAGAAATCGAAAGACCTCAACGCAGAAGCAAATAATAGTAGTTCTAGAGATAGAGATAGTGATCGTGGTGGGAATCCAGATTCGGTGCGTTTCTTTATCAATGTTGGTAAGAAAGATGGCTATTCTTGGATGACGTTGAAAGATTTCCTTCGTGACACATTGAGCTTAGGTCAAGATGACCTTTTCAAAGTAGATGTGATGGAAAGTTTTTCATTCTTCAATACCGATAAGGCACATTTAGCAAAAGTCGCGGAAGTATTTACCGATTTTAAAGTTGACGGACGATTTGTCAATGTCGAGGTCAGTGAAGACAAAGGAGGCGGACGAGATCGTGGCAGAGGACGTGGACGAGATCGCGGCGGAAGACGCTCAGGTGGCGGTGAAAGACGTGGCGGTGGAGAAAGACGTAGTAGTGGAGAAAGACAAAGTAGTGGAGAAAGTAGAAGCAGACGCTCAGAAGGGTCAAGAAATGAATCTCGCTCTGGAGAACGATCGGGAAGACGAAATGAAGGCTCTTCTAATTCAGGCTCAGGCTCAGGAAGGCCAAGACGATCGAGAAGACGCTAGTTGTTAATATTTTAGTAAAAAATGCACTCTGGCATGTTTTTTACATTTAGTTTATTAATTTTAACATTCAGAAAGAGCAAATGCGACAACACCTACTTCTTATAACACTACTCGTTACCGGTTTTATTGGTTTGGCGCAGGATTCTTCTGTTAAAGGTACAGTCATTAATGTTTCGACATCCAAGCCCTTAGAGAACGTGAATATTGTAAACCTGAGTCAGGTAACAGGGACATCAACAAACTCTAAAGGAGAATTCGAAATAAATGCACAACCTAATGACACACTTCATTTCTCTTATTTAGGATTTAAATCCATTAAAGTACGAGTTACCAATGACTGGATCAAGTTTGGCGAATCCCAGATTGAGCTAACCGAATTAGCATTGGCCTTGGAAGAAGTTGTCGTTAACCAACTTAAATTAACAGGATATCTAAAGGTCGATATATCTCAAGTACCTATCAGGTCTAATTATCGTTATAGTATTTCTGGATTGCCTTCAACCGGATATGAAGGAGGGCAAAGTAAACCCGGAGCAGTAAGTAAAGTTCTAGGGGCCGTTTTCAATCCAGCTGATTTTTTATATAAGGCTTTTGGAAAGAAACCAAACGAGCTAAGAAAGTTGAAAAAAATGCGCCAAAATGACGAGATAAGAAATCAATAACCTGAAGGTTTTATTCGTGAAA
>CBESOB010000071.1:0-13216 GCA_965530995.1 uncultured Flavobacteriaceae bacterium | reverse complement strand
TTCCAGTAGAGCTGTAAATGATGCAAAAAAATCGATGGGTGTGAAAAGGGTCTTGGTTAACTCCTTTCCGTTTTCTGAAATAAAAACAACTCTTGATACGCCTTTGTTCAATAAATATAGTTTCTGGGGTATGTCTCCCAGATTCACTAATCTGATATTAGGTTCAAATTGTTTGAATTCTGTTATTGCATAAAATTGATCATAGATCTTTCGAGAGATTGGATAAAAAGATTTTAAATAATCAAAATTATCTTCATAATAGTCAACCATATTAAATAAGTTTGTTAGAAAATAAATCTGAGGGAGTATCAAATATATATATAAATTTGTGCAATGACGATTTTACTACAAGATATAGGCGCACTTTTACAAATAAGGGATAACCATATTCAATATGTCGCTGGTGACGGCATGAAAGAACTACCATTGATTGAAAATGCCTTCTTACTAATTGAAGACGACACTATAGTTGACTTTGGTAAAATGGAAGACTTAAATGGATTGAGCGCTGATAAAATTATAGACTGCACAGGCAGGATAGTCTTACCATCTTGGTGTGATAGCCATACTCATATCGTATATGCCGGCCATCGAGAGCAAGAATTCGTGGACCGTATTAATGGATTGACTTATGAAGAAATAGCGAAACGTGGTGGGGGTATTTTGAATTCAGCCAAACAACTTCAAGATATTTCAGAAGATGAATTATATAATCAATCCATAGAGCGGATTACCGAAATCATGCATTTAGGTACAGGGGCCATTGAGATAAAATCTGGCTATGGATTAACGCTCAAAGCTGAACTGAAGATGCTTAGGGTCATCAAACGCATTAAGCAAGATTTTCCTTTGAAAGTTAAAGCGACTTTTCTAGGAGCACATGCCCTACCCTTAGAGTATAAGAATGATAAATCCGCATACATAGAACTCGTTATAAATGAAATGCTCCCTATTGTTGCTAAAGAGCAATTAGCACAATTCATAGATGTATTCTGTGAGAAAGATTACTTCTCAGTTAATGATACTGACCAAATCTTGTCAGCAGCAAAGCAGTATGATCTTAAACCGAAGATCCATGTAAATCAGTTCAATGCCATTGGAGGCATTCAAGTTGGTGTTAAGCATAATGCACTTTCTGTGGATCATCTAGAAATACTTGAAAATGATGATATAATATCTTTAAAAGGGACAGGCACGATGCCTGTGGCACTTCCCTCCTGTTCTTTTTTCTTAGGAATTCCTTATACACCAGCACGAGATATAATTGATGCAGGACTTCCTATAGCATTAGCCACGGATTATAATCCTGGGTCTTCGCCCAACGGAAATATGAATTTTGTAGTGAGTGCGGCATGCATAAAAATGAAAATGACTCCCGAAGAAGCAATAAATGCGGCAACATTAAACGGTGCCTATGCCATGGGGATAGAAAGCCAGTATGGAAGCATTACTAAAGGAAAAAAAGCAAACCTTATAATTACCAATAAAATTCCTAGCTATGCGTATCTACCCTATAATTTTGGCAGTAATCATATAAAACAAGTCATTATTAATGGTGACTTAATTTAATTCGCAAAAAAAACCCAGACATTTATGCCTGGGTCCTATAATATTCTATTGAAAATCCTTATTCTAATGTGAACTCAGTTGAAGAAACTAGATCTTTTTGATTAAATACATTTATGACGTAACGACCTTTCGCAAACTCTTTTGTTCCAGTAGTCACAAATTCACATATGTTCAAATTCCTGTTTTCGTAATTGAACTTACTAATAACACTGTAATTTAAAGTCTGCTCACCAAATGAAATTTGCTCGTTAGCTCCTAATACATTGTTCAATGGGTCTAATACTTGAACATATAACTCTTGGTTACCTGCAATAACTAGATTGTTCTTCGCAACGGTATAACAAACTCTTACTTTATCTGCACGTCTAGCTTTATCGGTAGGTATCAATTTACCTGAACTACGTTCTATAACACCAAAGCCTTTAAGACCTACAGTACCTAATACTGCGGCATTTTCAACCACTGATGCTAATTCGGTGTTCTGAATCAATAAAGAGTCTGTGAAAACAGAACGTTCTGCCAATTGTACTCGTGTACTATCTAAAGTAGTAGCCAATAACGCATTATCAACCTTTAATTGGTCATTTTCAACTAAAAGAAAATCCATTTCCTTTTGAAGGTTCAAGAACTTCTCTTTATATTTCCAAAGTCCTCTTACACTTGTTTGGGATACTTTTAAAGAATCCATTAATCCTTGAATACGTTCTCTAGCTTCTAACAAATTTTCATTAGAAATATCATTTTCCTTGATTGCCATATCGTATTGAGAAGCCATGGCACTTAAGTCATTCATGACCAATTGCTTTTCTTCTGTTAATTGTGCCTCTGTTTCTTGCTTGTCATTGTAAAGTTTTGAGGTGTAAAATCCAGTTCCTAAGAACAAAGCTACTAATATTCCCAATGCGACTTTTAATCCTGTACTTTTACTTGTGCTATTTTCCATAATAAGTTCAAAAAAAATTAATAAATGTTTTAATCGATTACTGTTCTTTTAGATTTTTAATTGCTAGTGAAATTATTGCCCAATGAATAAAAAATGTAATTTAGTTCTTAACTTAAACCAATATTTCTTTTTAATATGAACAACCTTGTTTTATTTGATGATTCGCAAAGAAATGAAATTCTTATAAAGCGAAAAGGTGAAACAAAATTCGGTGAACATATTCAATTGTTATCTAATTTCAATCATATATACGACCAAATGTTAACGTTGGATGTCGACTATGTGCTTTTTGGGATATCGGAGGACATTGGTGTATTCGCAAATAATGGGAAAACAGGCACTTCAAGCGCATGGGACACAGCGATTAAAGTTTTGTTAAACGTCCAGAGCAATACCTTTACAAATCCCAATAAGGTGTTAATACTTGGGCACATATTTCCTAAGAAAGCGTTGAAAAAATTGGCTTCATTGGATGTCAAGAATAAAAAAGACATTAGGAAAGCGAGAAAAATGGTTAAAAAAATTGATGAAGAAATCAGCCACTTGGTCTATAAAATTGTGAAGTCCGGTAAAATTCCTATTATCATTGGTGGAGGTCACAATAACGCTTATGGAAATGTAAAAGGAACTTCCTTAGCATTAAATAAGTCGATCAATGCGATTAATTTAGATGCACTCACCGATTTCCGACCTGAAGAAGGAAGGCATAGTGGTAATGGGTTTAGTTATGCATTTGCTGAAGGCTTCCTTAAAAAATATTTTGTCTTTGGCTTACACGAGAATTATACATCAGAAAGTATTTTTGCAACAATTAACAAGCTGAAAAAGAAAATCAAATTCAACACTTTCGAATCTATTAAGATCAGAAAGGAACTTGATTTTAACGAAGGTTTGCAAAACGCTTTAGAACATATTATCGATAGACCCTTCGGCATAGAAGTTGATTTTGATGCCATTGAATGTATCCCTAGTAGTGCAATGACACCTAGTGGGTTTAGTGGCAACGAAGCTCGTGAATTCGTTTCATACTTTGCCAAACAAGAAAATGCCAAATATCTTCATATCTGCGAAGCGGCTCCTAGTTTAGGAACTGAACAACAAGCTACCCAAATAGGCAAACTAATTTCGTATTTAATTACGGATTTCATGAGGGCTCATGGCAATTAGCATCATTACATTTAAAAAGCAATTTTCAAAAGACTTCTACGATTTGAATATAGAGTGGCTAAAGACTTATTTCTTCATCGAACCATTTGATGAGGAAGTCTTAAGTAAACCAAAACAGTATATAATAAACAAAGGCGGTCATATCTTTTTTGCAATGCTTGGAAAAGAAGTGATTGGAACTGTAGCATTAATGCCCACTAAATATTCAGGTGTTTTTGAATTGACCAAAATGGCGGTGTCTCCTAAACATCGAGGTCATAAAATCGGGCAACAACTAATGCAATATTGTATTGATTTTGCTAAAGCAAATGAATTTGAAGGCCTTATGCTCTATTCCAATACAATCCTTGAGAATGCTATTTACATATATAGGAAATACGGCTTTGTTGAAATACCTGTGGAACCAAATAGCCCTTATAAGCGAAGTAATATCAAAATGGAACTATCTCTAATTAATTGAATCCGTCTTTACTTCTTTCAAAGATATGATAGAGTCTATTTGGCGTTGTAATCGCTCTATTTCATCGGCATTCTTATCCTCAACTGGAATCATTTTCATAGAATCAATACCTTGTTCAGCAATTTCAATGGTTTTAGTATCCTCCACATAATAATGAGCGATTTTTTCGCTCGCACGCCATGCTTCGTTTAGTTGGTCATAAACAGCTCTATCCCAATGACTTGGATGTTTCACATCAATCCAAACGACATCACGATATTCGCTATCAATAAGTACTAAATCTGGTGTTGCAGAACCATCAAATTGACCTGAATCTTTATCACTAATTGCTGAAACGGTACCTAAGAAAAACATACGTTTGCGTCCTGCAATATTCTTAATATAAGGTCGAAATTCTACAGGTGTGTTTGCTGTCCAATCGTATTCTTTTCTAGACTCCTTAACCTTTAAAGGCATTGCGGAAACGCCTGCATAGCCTTGCTTTTTAGTAGCATGATCATAATAGTATAATGCATCGGTTCCGTCTGCAGGAACAAAGACGCTATAGGTTAAACTAGTACGCTCGTCTCCAACTGGCTCTAGTCCGAACCAGTGATACAAGCCGCTATAAGCATCACTTTTATTATCAGAGAAATCAAAATCGGTGACAAAAGGCTGCTCATTTTGATCCTTTGACAAGTCTGGAATCTTCACGGCTGTTTGCATATTCCAAGGTAATGGGTCACTGAAACCGCCCAAGAACTTTAAAGAACTTGCTTGTAAGCGTGATACTTTTTCCGACAATGTATTTTGTCTTGTTAAGTAAGGGTGATTTTTCATCTCATCAGGGCTTATGAATGTTCCCATACCAATCAAGATACGTTCAATATAATCATTGAAATCGTGGTCTCCATTATCTATTACCATAACACCTCCAAAGGTAGGATACGGGAAAAAGAATCCTTTCCATTTAATCAAGCTCACCACTTCCACCCACTTGCCTTCATCGTTTTTCATATAAAAGGTATCGCCAGGTTCGTAATTAAGCATCATCCAAGGATTGAAACGTTGTACTACTGCGTTATAGGTGTTCCTGCTAAATTTAAGCGACTCTCCAATCGAGAACGTCACAGGAATCCTATTCTGGCTAGAAAATCGTGGAAACGGTGTCGTACTTGATACTGAAAACACTTCTTCTGTATTATCGCTTATTTGTTGTAATGTATACTGTTCTGATGGCTGGATTGCCATTGTCCATTTATTCTCACCATCAACGCGCACTAAATGCGGTAAAGAAACATCTAAGGTTTCTCCGACGGATTCGTTAGCCATGGAGAAGATATTCCGTAATGGTTGTATTCGCTCATTTTGGGTTAAGGGCAATTCATCTATTTCAACTTTATTCATACCATTAAAGACATTATAGGTCTTCATATAATCATACATCTTAAAATGCCATCCTGCCACATATAAGAATCCAAAGAAAACAACCATTAAAGCAAGAGTACCAAGCCTTTTTCCCGTACTTGCAGAACTCCTGAATTTCTTTAACCCAAAATACAGGATGATACCGCTTAATAGAATTATGAAGATGAATTTCCGTATGAAAAGAAGTGCCGGCTGATAATCATCTCGAAGAATGAATAATGTCATGAGTAAAACCAACCCTATTACAACAGTGATTCTTTTTTGCTTCGCTCCTTTTTGCCAATATCTTTTTATCATGTCTTTCTTGCTTTAGAGAAGTCCTTTATCCTTTAATCGTTCTCTTGCTGATTTATCCTCAACCTTTGGTTCTTCTTTGATTTCTTCACTGATTTCTTTTACATCTTCCACCACATCATTTTGTTTACTTTTTAGATCTTCGATAAAATCTTTTCCTTTTTCAACCGTATCATGAAATACGTCTTCGATCGAATCTGATTGTTCATCAATAACTTCACCAGATTTGAATACAAATGCAGCGACATAAGTGCCGACCAAAGTCCCAACAATCATGGATGCAAATAGTGAAATGGTAGCCAAGTCAATAGGAATCAAAAATCTAGTGATCACAATCCCGAACAAGAATAAGGCGGTGATATATACAATGCGCAATAACAGTGATTGCTGGTATATGAATCCTTTTTTATCTTCAGATTTCATTTGCAAATCCTTACTATATGCCAATTTATTTATGAATCGGTAAAGTCCATTTCCGCTAGATTCGCGCCAATAGATCAAGATTCCAAATAAAATAGCGCCTATGAAAGTTATTAGTTCTATGGTCATGATGAATGGGTTTAATTAATGTTCTTATAAAATTAGTCTATTCCTTTTAAACTTTGTTACTGATATACTCAATAACCCAGTCTTTATAAGAATCATCCCAAGTTTTATACAATTGGTAAAATTCTTCTTTATCGTACCAATACAAATGTAAAGGGTCGTAAGGCGCAATGTTGACAAGCAACTTCCATATTAGATCTTGATGTTTTGCCATAAGGGATGAATGAGGCTCATGCATAGCTATCAATATATCATCATCAATCAAGTCCGAAATCTTATATTCGTTACTGACTTCCAGCTTTTCAAGATAACGTTCGACGCACATAACTCGTTTTCGCGCTTCAATGTCAACCTTGTTCAAATAAGCTTTGAATAGCATTTTGTCATCTAGAATATCTTTTACTGGGTTCTTAGTATCCTTTATGGCACTGGCAAAAATATGTTTCTTGATACGATCGTAACGTTCTGTCTTTACCACGGTGTCCAAATCGTATTCTATTATCATATAATCCCTAAGTTTCGCTATGAGTTCGGGTTGCTTGATATGATAAATGAAGACATCATGTATCGTATCTTTAATAGCTTCTTTATACCATTTTTCATCTTCAAAAACTACGATTGGCGATATAAAATCACGTAGCACATAAACACCTCCAAAAGCTCTTGTATAAAATGAATCTGTGGTAAACTGCAGTTCATGTAAATTAAGGTCCCTATCTCTAAGATCTCCATATTTTCTTGCCATGCCCAACAATTGCATGTGGAGATCTTCATCGATAAAATTATTGCCCTTCTTAAACGTCTGAATTAATTTTCTCTGCTGAGCCTGAGCCTTATCTAGGTCATTAATTAACCTGAAACCTATGTTGATATTTTGATATTTAAGGACATCCAACGGTTCATAGAATGCATCAATGTACTGGTCTAGATCTAAACAGATTGCACAATCTCTTGTTATATCATTGATTCTTTCCTCATGTATCTTGAACACCTGTTTCATTATGTCCCTATCGAACGAATGAAAAGGCACATATACGGGTTTGTTTTTTTGCTGTGGTGAAATAATAATGGCATGCGGATTAGCACCATCATTATTCAAGTAATGTGCATTTTTAAGTTTGTCCGCAATTTCAGGACTCCAACCTATCCCATCAATTGAAAAGTTCTTGAGTTTCGTTGGCGCCAATCCCAACAGGCTGAGACATTGGTTGTAGCGCTCCACCAATTTACCACTTATTGGCAATAATTCACTGCGATATAGGTTTGCGGTCTTTAGCTTATCCATTAGAATAAATTATGGATTTGAGCGTACTGCAATAATATAATGGTTTTCATATCCTTAATATGGCCGTTACGTAAATGCCCTAATGCCTCTTCAAAAGGCATTTCGAGCACTTCAATATCTTCAGCTTCACTTTCCAGTCCGCCACCTTCACTCACTTTCATTTCTTCGGAGTATTCGCCAATAAAGCAATGTAATATCTCCGTTACGGAGCCAGGAGAGGAATAGGCTTCCATGACTTTCCTGACATCCTTGATTCGGTATCCCGTTTCTTCTTCAGATTCCTTTCTTATGCAATCCTCTGGATTATCCCCATCCAAAAGTCCAGCACAAACTTCAATCATATAACCGCTTTCGTTACCATTGACGTAAGAAGGCATTCTGAATTGTTTTGTCAAGACAACAGATTTCTTCTTTTTATTATATAGTAGGATCGCTGCGCCATTACCTCTATCATAAGATTCCCGAACCTGAGTGACCCAATCACCATTGTTAAGTTGATAATCGAACGTTATTTTATTTAAGGTATACCAGTTATCTGATAATACTTCGGTCTTTATATTTTTTACCCTCTTATTTCTCATTTTCAAATTGCTCTCTTGCCTCCAACTCAATATTAAGCTGATTGATTCTAGCATCTACTTTTCTTTTGAAATCTGTATCGGCTATTGTCGCTACATTATCCAAGTATCGAACGACCTCTTGTCTTCTTATTTCAGAGAAATCCAGGCCTTTCATATTAGCGCGCATTAATTCTTGAAGCATGCCAAATTTGGTTTCGTAATCTTTCTTGAAATAAATCTCTGGGTTCTCGAACCAATCTTTTTCCAAATCAAAATCAGTTAATCTCAAGGACACTGAAGATTGAATATTCCGAACATCCCTTGATGAAAAGAAGGGAAATAACTTTTGGATTTCCTTATATAGAAGCGCATAAAATGCATGGTCTTTCGATTTGTATCTGGCTTCAGTTTTTTCATAGGCCTCCAGTACTCTCTCTTCAGTTGGCTTATCAGTGACATTCAATATTTCACCCATATTTTTCGCTAATCCTTGATCTGTGAGAAATTTATAGCCTTTTGGGTCATTCATATTCACAAAATCAGGCATCGTATCCTTGAGTTTTCGCCACCATAAATGATCTTGATCCAAGAAATCATGTTCAGATCTTGCCCCATCTATTTTGAAACGTCCTTGAACTCTTGATATTACTGCCTTATCCAGCATTTCAGGGAGATTGGTAAACAACCCAATAGAACTATTGCCATAGTTTACGGCATAAGCACCTTCAGTATATCTTAAGAATACACCTATTACCTCTTTCACCCCTGCAGAAACACCTTGAGCAGTTCGTTCTTGTAAATTATTTTCGGCGTCATCTATTGGAGCGAAAATCAATTTAGATGGGTCTTGTAATGGTTTCATCCATTCTACCATTTTTTCTGCGGATCCTCCTTGAAATGTAGATATCAGTGTATCTGGCATTGGATGGAATAAAAAAGGAATATCCAAATTATCACAATGCACCTTCAGTCTTGTGGCGATGGCTGCAATCAACATACTTTTTCCAGTACCTGGTATTCCATAACCCATAAAAACTGGCATGAATCCACCAAGTTCTTGAAATGGATTTTTCTTTGCTTTAAAATCGTAACTCAACATTCTCTCGGTTAATCGTCGTGCAAAGTGTTTTGCATCGCGATTTCCTACGATTTGTTCAAACTGGATTTTATTGAATTCAATGCTCTTGGCGGTTCCGGCAAAGACATTATCCCAACCTGAAATCGCAAATTCAGAATTCTCTAGCTTATAAGTCCTGTCCGTGATGGTTTCAGTATATTCTAAAGAACTTTTCCGAAGTTGAATTTCATCGATCAAAGCTTCAAAAAAGACGACGGTAAAATTAGCTACATCTTTATCAGATGTCACAATCTCTGGGTGACTCAAATACTTATCGTAATAATAAAGAGCGCAAGAAATTCCTTTTAAAGGAGACATGAATGACAACTCAGGAATGCCAGCGAACTTATTCTTCATGACTGAAAGATCATCAGAGGCAACGGACTTCAGGTTATGCAATATATTATAAGAGGCTGCATAAAGCATAAAAGCAGTCGCTGTTTGCATTTTGCTTTCATATTCTCGTTTCTGGTCATTCCCCAGGCCAGATTTATTTTCACTCAGAGAAGATAAACCAGAAGCATCGTAGTAACTGTCTTTTATCCAAATACCTAAAGCCAAACCTTCTTGCACAGATAGTAACGTTTGATTGAGATGCAGAGGAATCGCTACAGAATCTGGTAATAGTCGTTTCTTCAACGATAAAATGGTTTTTGAAACAGATGTAACTTCAGTGTTTCCATTGCCTTTGGCACGAGATAGATACAAAAGAATGGAATCATCTTGGGCATCCTTATCCTTATTTCGAGCACGCATACCCTGTTCCCACTGTACACTTTTAATATAAGAGGCGGCTTCATCACGAAGCATATCCAATTCTGATTGTTTTATTGGGAAAGTTGAATTGTGTTCCATATTCTATCTATTGGTCGTTCTGACTCTTTACTTTTTCTATAACCAATTCAGCAAGCTGAAAAGGAGCTTTTTTAAATTTATTCATCAATTCTGGAGTTTTATTATAAAGTAATTGGATTATCCGATGTGGTGCGAAAACATATGGCTGCTTGATCACATAATCCCATTTTTGTAATATTTGTTTACTAAAATAACTACCTTCCTTAAATTCGCTACCAGAAAATACTTCATCAATTTGCAAAGATATTGCGTAGGATTCCAATCCGATTTCCTTTTTTGATATGCTTTCAAGAATGCTATGCGTCAAGATATTTTCATCCTTGGCAAACACGTTATGAAAAGGCCCTAGATCAATTCTCTTAATATGTTTTGGGTAAACATCAGGCAATTTCCGGTCGATGCCATATGCCATCGTATCAAGGTCCATGAATCTATCCGCTGAATTCTTCAACGCCTCATAAATATCATTTCTATAACTATCTATCTGACCTTTGTGTGTATCAAAATACATATAGCAAACAAATGGCCTATTGAGTGAAACGTCATAAAAACTCCAACTTGTCATGTATTTTGAACTCACTTCTTTTGGTGATTCCACTATTTTACCTTGCACGAAGCGATTATAAATATATTTCTGCTCCACCGTAGTATAATATCTTAGGGAAGCTGCTTGAAATAATTTCTGCTTTTTTACGTGTTCCTTTTTACGCAACAAGGTGTCCAAGAAATCGTCTTTAATGACCTCTAGATCTGGAAGTTTAGAAACATAATTATCTCTCAAAGCCAAGTCGTTGAATAAATAACGAAACTCCAAGTAATTAGGAAAACCAGATTCAGTAAGATCTATTTTCATATTATCTTCGTCATCATACATGTACTTGATGCGCATGGCTTCAATTGAATACAACAACAGATCGCAATATTGCTTGAAGAATACCAATTCCTGATCATGGCATAATTGATTACTGTTCATGCTGTGCGTGAGCTCTTTTAAGCCATGCTCAACCATTTTATGATAAAAGGCATATTGTTCCTTAGAATCAAGAAGGGCGGAATCTAAAGGGGTTACAATATGGTTTAAGGACATGTTTTAGTTTACTGTAAGGCAGCAAAGCAGCCGCAATTTCACGAATTGTTCAATCTTGTCAAGCCCAAGGGCCATATATAGGTCCATTAGGCTCGTAATCTTATGCGATGTTAACTTAACAAATCGTCTTCACCTTCTGGGTTTGATTTACCTTCTGGTTCTCCTTCATCTCCATTATCACCTGATGGCGCATTTGGATCTGCAGCATAGTAATCTTCAAAAATCTCTTTCATATCGATGCCATAGCGTTCTGCAAAATTCTTTTGAATGGCCTTATCCTTTTCACGAATTTCTTGCAAAGCTTCGGCATAACTACCATACACACCTTGCATCACTTTCTCATGGACTGGGATATTATCCATCATTTCCTGACGTGCTTTAGCACTAGCTGTATGCATTGCTGCCAAGGTCTCTCCAATATGCTCATCGGTCTTGACACCTAAATGCTCTAGAATTGCCGCAAACTCTTGGTCGGTTCTGGCCTTTAACGCCACCACATAACCGTCATAATATTTCAAACGCTCATCGGTATCACTCTTTAACTTCGCCCGATGCGTCTGTAAATTGCTGCGCAAAGAGGTCAGCACTTTAATCGTTAAATTATGTTTATGTACAAAACTATCTTTACTCGCAGCCAAAGTGGTATAGGCATTCTTAAGCCCTTCTAGCTCTTCAACTTTCTGTTCGAGTTGCGTGACTTTAGCAAGTGCCTCTGAATACTCAGTTGATTGTTTATCCGCAACCTCTTCTAAAGCTTGTCGTCCTTGTTTTAGTAAAGCATATTGCTCTTCCAATTGTGTTTCAACTTCTTTTTTCTTTTGAAGTGCTTTTGTATGATTCTTACTCGCTTCTACAATGGCTCCTTTAAGGCTTTCTTCAACTTCCTTGATCTCAACTTCACGGTCTTTTAGGCGCTTTATCGCTGCCTGACTCTTATATGACAACTCATTTAACAAGGTCTGCACATCGGCGTTTTCAATACGCTGCTGAAACATTGCTTTAGCCTCATTATCGGAAGCATCACGCTCTTTTTGAGCATTTTTGAGCTCGTCTTCAGCTTTGTTGATCTTGCTTTTTCGTCCCCAAAGGTTGTTCCACCATGTATCTGATTTATTTTGAGCATCTTCAAGCTCTACTTTCGCACGCTCTAAGCGCTTAACGGCATCATCTATTACTTTTTGCTCTGAAGCATTAAGTGCTGAAAACCCCTCGAACATAATACCAACCTCGTCCTGATAATCTGTAAGGTCTTTTATGGCGTCCAGAAGTGTGCTTCTATCCTTCTCTGCCATTTCCACCACATTATCCAAAGTAGCATTTAGAATCTTCTGACGGCTTTCTGGGTCATCTTCTTGAGCCAGTTTAGATTTCATTTGGTCAATAGCCTTACCCCAATTAACATCTACTTTTTCAGTTTTTTCGTTGGAATTGGTTTCTAGTAAATCAAAGTCATCAGACATGTAAGTGTGTTTAGATTGTTGAACATTTTTTTAAGGACAAGCAATTTCGTGAAAAATTATCATTTTTAAAATAGAAACCACCTAAAAGATTGGTATATAAAATTGATAAAATGTTACAATTTTTATCAAGCTAAAATCTGTTTGATAGAAAAGGCGATTTCAATAAACGAAATCGCCTTAATCAAAAATCAATCAATTATTTAGTTAGTCGACTATTTTTTTTTGTTAAATGTATAGCTCACGCCAAATTGAATCATGGAAGTTGTCATATCATAAGCCACTTCACTTCCTGGAATCGCTCCTAAAGGATTTGAACCACTAATAAACAATGGGTTTAAAATTTTGCCCGAAGTTTTACCACCACTAGTACCATAGTGATATACGGCATCAATTTTCCAATTAGCATTAGCCTCATAACTAAAACCAAATTGATATGCACTTTTAATTATTGCAGTGGCAGGTATAG
>CBESOB010000070.1:0-13311 GCA_965530995.1 uncultured Flavobacteriaceae bacterium | reverse complement strand
GTCTTTTGCCCTAAATATTAATTCTTCGAAAACGGGGGCAATAATTACTGCCAAAAATATTATAAGTAATGGAGAAAAGTCTTCAAACATTTTATTGACTGCGTGATCTTCCATACTGAAAATCCCTAATTGTTCTATACTGGCAATTATTAGTACGAAGATGAAATTAATGGCAAAAGACAATCCTAGAATAATAACAAGAAATACGCCTTTTTCTTTAATAGATAACTCTTCATTGCGCTGACATGTAGGATTCTTCATGAAAGCATAAATGTTATTTAAAGTGGCAGAGAGGTCAATCACAATGCATTAGTTGGTCTTAATTAATAATATCAAACATCCAGTGTAGGCTGTTCGGTGAACAATGAATTGATTATTGGTCTTTATCACGAACTATCAATCCGTCTTTCATTTCGAGTTTACGGTCTGCCATATTGGCTAATTCTTCGTTATGAGTTACAATGACAAAAGTTTGACCAAATTTCTCGCGTAATTCAAAGAACAATTTATGCAAGTGCTCAGCAGATTCTGTATCTAAATTACCTGAAGGTTCATCCGCGAAAATTACCGAAGGATCATTGATTAGGGCACGCGCTACTGCTACACGCTGCTGTTCTCCACCAGATAACTCATTGGGCTTATGGTAGTATCGATGAGTTAAACCAAGATAGTCAAGAAGTTCTTTAGCCCTGGATTCGGCTTCGTGTTTATTAGTTCCCTTAATAAAGGCAGGAATACATACATTTTCTAAGGCCGTGAATTCTGGTAATAATTGATGAAATTGAAAGATGAATCCGATATGCTCATTTCTGAATTTTGCTAATTCCTTACTAGATAATTTGTTGATGAGCTTGTCCTTTATACTTACGTTTCCTGATTCTTTTGAAGCATTGTCCAAAGTGCCCAGTATTTGTAATAGCGTTGTTTTGCCAGCTCCTGACGGACCAACAATAGATACTATTTCTCCATGTTTTATCTCAAGATCGACGCCTTTAAGTACATGTAGGTCATCATAATATTTATGAATATTTGTAGCTTTTATCATTGTTCACTAGCTCTTGTGTAAACATACTACATTATAATTTTTTGAACAATTATGATGTGGTTTTCTTTTTAAAGACACCTTTAATATCATTGTAATCTATAAAATATTGTAATCGCAACGAAAATGTGTGTTGTATTGGTTGGTCCAATAAAGTATTTAAGCTATCAAAATACGTTTTTTGAGAAAGATTTGATTGATCAAATAAAGAGTTTCGATAAAGCGCTGTAAGTTGACTTCCTGGAGCGAATTGCCAAGAATACCGGAAATCCAAGTTCCATGTATTGAAGTTAATATTTGGATTATCGATATCTGCTACTGTATAACCATCATCGGTATTCAAAGAGCCGTCATCCTGTAGTGTGAATAATTCATTATCATATGTCACAGTGCTCCAAAAATTACGAAATGTCAAGGACAAGCCATGAAATGGATCGAAATTATAAGCGCCTGACAAGCTGTTTTCGATTGAGAGAATGTTACGCTCCCCAAAAATAATATCATCGGCAATGTTATTGACAAAACCACGACTACCTTTAGTGTTTTCGTATTCAAATCCATATGACACTCTAAACTTATCATTGAATCTTATGGTCGGCTCAATTTCAAAGTTATATCCAAACAAATCTCTTTCTCCATCGAAAATTGCAAAAATTCCTGCATCAACTTCTATAGACAGGGTTTTATTTTCATTGGTTTCGAACGAGCCACCTAGAAAACCAATATTCTTGTAAGTAAAAAAGCGTTTGTTTTCAAAATCCCTTGGCTCGAAGTAATCATATTGCGTTCCAGGTTCAAAATTTAAATTAGCACCAAACCACATGAGTTTCTTGTTCTGGGCATTGAAATTGATTCCGAAGTTAGTTCCAGTGAAAGTTCCAGGCGTTAACAAACGTCTATAGTTTACATAGGAATTAATGAAGAAATTATTCAATTTTTCAGTCGGTTCAAAAATTCTATAGTTTATATCAATCCCGAAATTATTATAGTTATTCCTGAACAGGACGCCTAGGTCATTAATGTCATAATTCTCATCCGCGAGAGAGTGGTCGAAGCTATAGCGAAATTTGCCATGAGCTTTTCTTATTCGGAAAAAAGAACTAAACCCAGTTTCGGTTCCTGTTACCTCGCTGACATTGCTCATTTTTACCTGTCCCCTAACATTATAGGTATTCCTTTTATTAGAAATATCAGCAAGAAGCCCAGTAACGTTTGCATCCCTGAAATTGCCATCTCTAGTGACATTGGTATTGATAAAACTCACAGAAGAGTTACCATTGAACTGCTGATCAATGACAAGGATATTGTAATTGGCAATGGGCTCAACCACTTCATTTCGCTTTGCTCCAGTTAACGTATCGGTAATGGTCGCCTCCGTCTTTTCTGTAATAGCGTTGAAGAATCCAATCCCTAATCCTTTTTTTGTCCTTCCAGAGACTTTTAGGGCATTCAATGTTTTAACTTCATCAGGAAAATCGGTCAATTCTTCATTTGCGTCTAATTCTGGATTACCCGTCGGAGCATTACCAATTCGTCGCGAAAAGAACAAGTTGCCTTTATTAAAAAGATCAACGCCTTCCTTAAAGAACTGCCGCTGTTCGCTAAACGTTTGTTCAAATGGGCCAAGGTTCAATACAACATTGTCGAAACCGGCTTGACTGAAATCGGGAATAAGCGTTGCATCCAAAGTGAAGTTTTCGGTAATGCCATATTTTACATCGAGTCCGATATTAAGATCTGTTTCCGATTCGCCATCAAAAGATGTAGAGATACCAGACACGAAAGGGTAGAAGCTTAATCTTGTTGGTGGTTTAATGTTTTCTATACCTGTAAGAACACCATGATATAACCCAACATTACCTTTTGTGCGATCAATAGGGTTCCATGAATATTGTGAATTGTCAAGCCTAAATCGTCTATGGAATTGGATTCCCCAAGTCTGTACTTCTTGATTGGAAAAACGCAATGCTCTATAAGGTATTTTCATTTCAATAATCCAGCCATCGTCAACAATATTTACGGCACTATCCCATACGGCGTTCCATCCAAAATCCTCACCATTGCCAGGGTTAGAAACTGCATCAGCCTGAGTGCCTGAACTAAAAACAAAGAATTCTGTATCGTTCTGAGCGTCGTTATTGGGGTTTAATACAAGGCCGAAAAAATCGGATTGACCAAAGTTGTCTCTGCTAGTAAATTGTTTCTGTATGTCCTCAGGTTTGTCTTTTAAATAAGCACCGACATATATCGCTTGGTCATCATATGTAATCTTCACCTGTGTTTTTTGATATGGTTGAAGTGTAACACCCATTTCAGGCCGAAATTGTATAAAATCCGTTGCTGCTTCAGCATTTTGCCAAACAGTATCATCTAAAACACCATCAATTTTTGGGGCCTGATTGGTTCTTTCAATATTAAGTGTTTTTCTGTCTTGTGCAAATGATGAGAAGGCGCAGAGGAGAAAGAGAATGGTGATTAGTTGGATTCTCATATATTTGATTGATGAATAATTCCTTATAAAGACCAAGAAATTTTTTAATTGTTACAGCTTTGTAACAAATCTACACTTACACAAAATGTCAATTTCATAAGTAAACGTTAAAAGCCCCCATATGTTTGTTAATGTTTTGATAAGATTCTAAATGTGGAAGGAACAATGTTTTTTTGATTATTTTTATAAAAAATAAAATTGAAAGAGAATGCCATATAAGAAATTCGAAGAATATAATATCAAGGTCACCGAGGACGTGAAAAAACCGTTTGAAATCATTATCCAAGGCATAGGAGAGGACACAACGAGAGAAGGCTTGTTAAAAACCCCTGAACGTGCAGCGAAGGCCATGCAGTTTTTAACTCAGGGATATTATCAAGATGCTGCAGAAGTGCTTAAAAGCGCAATGTTCAAGGAGTCGTATAGCGAAATGGTAATTGTTAAGGATATCGAATTATATTCACTTTGCGAACATCATATATTGCCGTTTTTTGGCAAGGCACATATCGCTTATATACCCAACGGACATATTGTGGGATTAAGCAAGATCCCAAGAGTTGTAGACATTTTTGCAAGACGATTGCAAGTACAGGAAAGACTGACAGATCAAATCCTGAATTGCATCAACGAGACCTTAAAGCCTGAAGGCGTAGCCGTGGTAATAGAAGCCTCACATATGTGTATGATGATGCGAGGAGTACAAAAACAAAACTCGGTAACAACAACTTCAGGATTTAGGGGAGCCTTTGAAAAACTTGAAACTCGTAGTGAATTCTTGAAGTTGATCAGTGAAAAACTGTCATAAAATTGTGCACTTAATTCTGGCACTTTTCTTGCACTGTTAAGAGCATAACATAATTTTTTAAAATGACTTTTGAAACAAACCACAAATACAAAAAACTAGCATTAAGTATTCTTTTTGATTCCGTGGGATACGCAAGTTTTATTATTCCGGGCCTTGGAGAATTTTTGGATATTGCTTGGGCTCCTGCCTCAGCATTCTTAATGACTAAGATGTACAAAGGGAATATTGGTAAAATAGCCGCAACGGTTTCATTTATTGAAGAAGCAATGCCTGGTTTAGATGTGATACCAACATTTACTTTAACGTGGTTTTACAGCTATGTATTCAAGCCTAAAAGCACTAAAGATATCATAATGGACATAGGGGTGAATTAATAAAAGTAATCGTGTTGCTCGCTTTTTATAGTTTGTATGAGATTCCGAAATTAATGCTTCTACCAATATTGGGAATGCCGTCAGGCTTAAGTCTTGATAAATGATTTATATAAACTTCATTTGTTAAATTAGTAACATTAAGGTTAATCGTCATACTATGATTAAGAATCACGATTTCTCCACCTAATCCTAAACTCAACAAATTATAGCCATCTGTAGAGGTTTCAAAAACACTTATGTTATTTTGGTCAAATGTAGTTTTCAAACTTATAAATGCATAAGGGTTTTTCGCCCAATCCAACTTTCTAAACTCAACACGAAGCGTATTGGTTAATTTGTTTGCCGGAATTAATGGGAGATAATCATCATTGTCTTGTTTTCCCGTTACTGTTTCGAATGTTGTTTCTAAATGAAGCCAATCTAAAGGATGTGGATGTAGATGGAAGCCCATTTCTCCGCCATAAAGCTTAGCGTCATTTTGAAGATAATCAAAAACAGGATTGTCATCTATTGTATTCCCGGTAGGAGATATAAATATGTAATTATTCACTTTGTTGTAAAAACCATTTATAAAAAATTCTATATGTTTGTTTTGGTATTCTAATGCCATGTCGACTTGAAAGTTTTGCTCATTACTTAAATTAGGATTACCAATTTCATATCGGTTGGTGCCTTCGTGCACACCATTAGATGTTAATTCAGCTAAATTAGGAGCCCTGAATCCAGTTGCTAAATTAATTCGGCTAGTAATTTTTTCAGATAGATTTGCTTTATAACCTAAAGCACTGTTGAAGCTTGAAAAATCCCTATTCAATGGAGAGAAATAACCTTCTTCATTGATAATGCCACGTTCTTTTGAATTAATATTCCTAAAATCATATCGCAGACCAATTTGTATGTCATTTGTTTCATTAATATGATAGTGAGATGTGCCCAAAACACCTAGGTCCCTTACGTTTGCATCTGGTATCAGAGCCTCTTCACCAAAGTTTGTGTTTTTCTGGAAAAGCCCTTGTAGACCAATGATAGTCTCTAGTTTCTCAGTTTTAGGTAGATTGAACTTGAAGTCATAACTAATAGTATTCAAATGCATTTCCAATGCAGTTAATTTCTCACCATCTTCTTCTTCAAATTCCTTCCGGTTATTATATGTATACCCGAGTTTACCTTCTAAACTAGAATTTTTGAAAAATACTTTGTTCTTCCAGCTAATAATATGATTATCAATTTTCTGGGAAGGTAATTCTGGTGTTTTACTTGTCGTTTGCTCTGCTATTTGTTCTGGGATACCTAAACTGGCTTGATTATAATTGTAGCGTATTTCAGATTGGAATTTCGATATTTGGAACGCCAATCCAGTTTTTAAGTCGTATTCTTTTGAACGGGAATTCGTAACTCGAAGGCCATCAGTTTTATAATCTGCAAATTCTGCCAAACCACCTCTTATCAAAAATTTTATTTTTTCCCCGGAGGTTTTGAAACCTCCATTGGTTGATACTCCATTAGTATTACTAAAATAATTGGCAGATATATCTCCAGAGGCAGTGTTGTTATTGGCAAATTTTTCAGGGTTTAAATATAGTACGCCACCTAGAGCATCGCTTCCATATAATAGTGAAGCTGGGCCTTTGATAACTTCTACACTCTCAATACCCGAATCACTAATACCCAACCCATGTTCATCACCAAATTGTTGATTTTCCAATCGAATACCCTGGGTATAGACGAGAACACGATTTCCACTTAAGCCCCTAATTACTGGCTTTCCGATTGTGTTTCCTGTTGTAATACTTTCCACTCCGGCAATATTAGTGATGCCTTCAGACAAATTTGTAGCGCCTTGATTTTTCATATCCTGGATAGTTTGGCGTTCTACTTTCATTACATTATCTCGTTGTAATTGATGAAAAGGTGTGGATATGATTACTTCTTCCATTTCAATCGCGGAAGGTTTAAGGGTAATAGTGATTGACTGAGTCGTTGAAGTGTTAAACGTTTGAGACCAAGTTTCGTATCCTATGATGGATACGATCATCCTGAAATTCCCTTCAGCTAAATCGGTGATAGTAAACGCGCCATTTTCGTCGGTAAGTGTTCCTTTTTCGAGTTGTGGAAAATAGATATTGGCAAATGTGATTGGTGTATTATTTGAAGCATCCACTACGGTTCCGGCTACACCGAAGTTTTGTGCGAATACTGTGACTCCAGATAAAAGGCAAATTAAATATAAAAATTTCATTTGTAAATGTTTAAAATTAGACGAGCCGCTTGTTTACGGTCTGCTTTAATAATCTTAAACTGAATAGGGAGGTCCTCTTAGGGCAAAAGGTAATTTTTGAAAATCACTTATAAAACTATATTTTGAGATCACAGGATGTATCTCATTTTGCAGAACAACTGACCTGTTTTGGTAAATTGTATACGTGTAGTCTTTAGAAGCCTTGAATTTATAAAATTCACAATCCAAGTCTATTTCATGTAGATGCTCAGCAAGGACAGAGGTGCAAACCTCATGCGCATGGTCGGAATATATATGTGACAACTTGACTACTGAAGGTGCCATTAAAGCGGCCACTAGAAATATGGTTGCAAACCTTAAGATGATATGTTCTCTAAATTGATTCATTGATCTTCGAAAAATCGCTTAAGCCCAAATCTTTTCAACATTTTCTTCTCAAATCTCCAGAAGAAATCAAACTGACCAAATAGCCACCCTAAAGTTACGAGAAGGATTTGATAAAATATGATTCCAATAATAAGGAATAATATCCAGTAGATAACAGGATTTAAGTTTTCTTTAGTAATTCCCGCCATGGCGATTAATGGCCTACCAATAAAGGCAGATGTTGAACCTGTGATGGCAAATACTATGAAAATTCGAATCATTTCCCACTTTTGTTTGACTATCCATTTCCTTTCAAGTTTTTTAATGAAAAACAGGCAAATTGAAAGTAGGATATAAAATAGTATTGCTGCAGATATTGCAGTAAGAACAACATGAAATTGTTTTGTTAAGAGAAGTGCCAATTTGTAGGAGGAAAAGAGCAATGCAATGATTCCAAAAAAAGGAAATAGTAATTGCCAATTCTTCGTGATCTCCCAACGTTCTTTAAACTTTTTCATAGCTAAAATGCCATGCAAAGATAAAATTTATCACTAGATCCTAGGAACGAAACCAGTTAATCTTTGTTTGTATCTTCGCTGAAAGTAAATGAAGTAATTATAAAGTTTATAGTTTACTTCATACCCATAATCAATACCCTGTTGATAGTCTATTTGCATCTCGTAGAGATTTGGATCGTATTGCGAGCCATTAAGTACCCTGCGGTTCCATTCGGTAACATATAGGAAATTTCTACTTTCTAAAAAGCTTTGCGAATAATATCCTTCTGGCCTTGCAGTAGCTACTAACCAAGTATTAAAACCTGGTTCAATTATTATAATTTCGTATTCCAATGCTTCATTAGCGATACGCACGGTATCTTGGCCGCTAATAGTCACTTCTTCACTGGGAGTGGAAGTTCTTTTGGTTGAATTACAACTATAGAATGCTGTAATAAGACAGATGATCATCACTAATTTCTTCACGGCAATTGTTTTATTTAAAGGTACAAATATTATACCAGTGAGTGTATATTAAACAAAAAGCGACACTTGTTAAAGTGCCGCTTAAAACAAATTGTTTTATCTAGACTTATCATTTTTTTCCAAAAAGACCACCAAGTAGTCCACCTAATCCACTCTTTTTGTTTTGTCCACCTCCAAGTACCATTCCGGCCACGTCATCAATAACGCTGCCGTCTCCATCAGCATCAAGAATCGATTCTAAGAAGCTTTGTTCTTGTTGAGGAGAATTTCCTTTTAATAGGCCACCAAGTAAGCCTTCAATGCCGCTAGCTGAGTTTACATTGCTTTGTTTAGCTTGTTTACCTAGAACACCCATTAAAATTGGAGCAGCAACCTTTAATATTTGAGCTACTGAACCAGCATCCATACCAGATTTCTGACTTAAGGCATTTGCTACATTGTCTTGTTTTCCTCCAAGCACATGACCCAATATTTTTCCTCCATCAGCAACTACATCTTCATTCACACCGCCTCCAAAAAGGTCACCTAGGTTATCCAGAATACCACCATCATGTTTGCCGCTAATAGCACCAAGCAATCCTTCAGCCCCTTGTGGTGTTGAAGCATTATTCTTCATAGCCTGCATAAGAACAGGTAAAGCCATTGTTAAAAGACCACTCGTTTTATCCTGTGGCTGTCCTGTTGACCCAGCGACACCGCTAATTATTGTTTTTCCTAAATCGCTACTTAGTAAATCTAAAATTCCTGCCATGTTTTTTGTTTTATTGAATTGTTATTAATGTGGAATCAAATTACGAAAAAGGTCTCAAGCTTAAGGAGAAGACCTATTATTTTTTATTCGTAAAATCACTAATCATCGATGAGTGGTTATTTTTATGGTTCAACAGTAAATCTCGACCTATGATGTTAATTCAGTCCCATTTTATCTTTGGAATCATTAGCAATGTACACAGTGCCTTTTCCTTAATGTATTGTTACTTCACTGGAAGAAGAAATTCGTTTGTTTGAATTACAACTATATTCTGCTCTGCTAAGACAGCTAATCATCACTAATTTCTTTACGGTAATTGTTTTATTTAAAACTACTAATAGTATACCACTCAATTCATATTAAACAAAAAGCGACACTTGTTAAAGTGCCGCTTTAAAACAATTTGTTTTATCTTGACTTATCATTTCTTACCAAATAAACCTCCAAGTAGCCCGCCTAGTCCACTCTTTTTCTTCTTATCATCGCCACCAAGTACCATTCCAGCAACATCATCAATGATACTTCCATCACCATCTGCATCTAAAAATGAACTTAAAAAGTTTTGTTCATGTTGAGGCGTGTTGGCTCTTAACATTCCACCCAAGAATCCTTCTAGACCACTACTATCATGTACAGATTGCTGACGTTTTTTCTTTCCTAAAAAACCTAATAATAATGGGGAAGCTATCTTAAGAATTTGCGAAACAGCTGACGCATCGATACCTGTTTTATTTCCGAGTGCATTTTCAACATTACTTTGCTTACTTCCTAAAATATGACCTAATATTTTTCCTCCGTCATTAATAGCTTCTTTATCAATACCACCGCCAAAGAATCCTTCAAGATTATCTAATAAGCTTCCGTCATGTTTATTGCTTAATGCTCCCATGAGGCCTTGTGCTCCTTCTGGTGTCGCCGCGTTTTGCTTCATAGCTTGCATCAATACTGGCATAGCCATAGTAAGTAGCTTACTGGTTTTGTCGAATGGTTGACCAGATTCCATGGATACACCACTAATAATGCTTCTTCCAATGTCACTGTCTAACATATCTAAAATTCCTGACATAATTTTTTTGATTTAAAATTTAATTTAGCCCTAATGTACAAAAAAAGCCCAAGCATGATCTTGCTTGAACTTTTATAAATTTAATCTAATTTAAAAGTCTAATTAAGGCTTTTTAGTTTTTAAAATGCTAATGATCTGTGAAGCTAATTCAGTGCCAATTCTGTCTTGGGCTTCATTGGTTGCAGCACCTATATGAGGTGTTAAAGAGATTCGACCATTCATAAGAACTTGGATAGCCGGATTTGGTTCTTGTTCAAAAGTATCTAATCCAGCAAATGCTATTTTGCCACTTTCTAAAGCATCTATTAATTCTACTTCATTGATAACACCTCCACGTGCAGCATTAATTATACCTGTTCCATTTTTCATTAGATCGAATTGCGATTTCCCAATAATATACTGTTTTTGGGCAGGAATATGCAAGGTTATGAAATCGGACTGTCTTAGCACCTCATCCATTGGTAGCGTTGTGATATTGAAATTCACGGATTGGCCATCAAAGAAATTTAATTTTATAGTAGCGCCATCTACAAACTTATCAGCAGCAATTACTTTCATGCCGATACCTACCGCAATTTTTGCCACTTCCTTTCCTATACGACCAAAACCAATGACACCAAGTGTCTTACCACGCAATTCCAATCCTTTCGCGTAATTTTTCTTAAGGGCCTTGAATTTGGTATCACCATCTAATGGCATATTTCTATTAGAATCGTGAAGAAAACGAACACCGCCGTATAAATGCGCAAAAACCAATTCTGCCACAGACTGCGAAGACGCAGCAGGCGTATTGATTACATGAATTCCTTTACTTCGTGCATAGTCAACATCAATATTATCCATGCCTACACCACCACGACCTATGATTTTTAAACTAGGGCACACATCGATTACGTCTTTTCTAACCTTTGTGGCGCTTCTTACTAAAACTACATCTACGTTATTCTCCTTCACGTAATTAGCCAGTTGCTCTTGTGCCACTTTCGTGGTGATCACTTCAAAACCTGCTTCTTCCAAGGCATCGATTCCGCTTTTTGAAACCCCATCATTTGCTAGTACTTTCATAATGCTATTATGCTTTTCTTTCTAGTTCACTCATAATTTCCACCAAAATGGCCACACTGTTTAATGGCATAGCATTATACATTGATGCTCTATAACCACCTACGCTTCTATGACCATTCAATCCATTGATGCCACCTTCTTTTAACATGGTTTCAAATGTTTCTTTTAAATCTTGCTGAAGTGTAAAAGTCGCATTCATATTGGACCTGTCGTCTTTGGCAGCGTATCCTTTGAACAGCGGATTTAAATCCAATTCGGAATAAAGGAGACGCGCTTTCTTTTCATTAATTTCTTCAATAGCAGAAATGCCGCCTAGATTTTTTAACCATTCCAATGTCAACATCGATGTATATACTGCAAATACAGGAGGTGTATTGAACATGCTGCTTTTACTGATGTGTACTTTATAATCCATTATAGAAGGGATTTGACGTGACACTTTGCCTAGAATATCTTCTTTCACAACGACAAGTGTTGTACCTGCAGGTCCCATGTTTTTCTGAGCACCAGCATAAATTAAATCAAATTGAGAGAAATCCAACACGCGGGAAAAGATATCACTGCTCATGTCACAAACCATAGGGATATCACATTTTGGGAATGATTTCATTTGTGTCCCAAAAATGGTATTGTTAGACGTGCAATGAAAATAGTCGTAATCTGAAGGAATATCGTAGCTTTTTGGAATGTAGTTGTACTTCGCATCTTTGGAAGAAGCAACTTCGTAAATGTCGTCATATATTTTAGCTTCATTTATCGCTTTATCACTCCAAGTGCCCGTATTTAAATAACCTGCCCGTTTTTCTAATAAATTGTGCGCGACCATGATAAATTGTAAACTTGCACCTCCTTGAAGAAACAAGGCTTTATAACCCTTGCCCTCAAGGCCCATTAGTTCAAGTGCTAATGATCGAGCATTTTCCATAACATCAACAAAAGGCTTGCTACGGTGAGAGATTTCTATTAGTGATAAGCCACTATCGTTAAAATCGACAACAGCTTCCGAAGCCTTTTGAAGCACTTCTTGTGGCAGAATACATGGTCCGGCGCTAAAGTTATGTTTTTTCATTTTTTATGATTGAATTTCGAGTTGTAAAGGTCTGAATTTATGCTAAACTTAAAGTTATTAATCTGATATTTTATCAACTATATTCTTAACAAGAAATCAATTGTGTCAACATTGTCCGCATAATCATCCAGAGATGGCTTTTGGGTTTGACCAAAGGAGATCTCATTTTTAGAAAACCCGCTGCTTACAACACATTGTATATGTGTTTTATCGGAGTTTATTTTATTCTGAAGTTCTTCCTTGTTTTCATAAAACTCATAAAACATGGTAGCAATAGGTGAGGAATAAGCATCATCTTCTTTCAGCATTAGGAAGCCATTTTCCAGTAAGTCAAATTCACTCATCAAATAAACGGCCTTATTGTAGTCGTAATTGTTAGCATACTTGGCTTTGTTGATTATAGGATGCCAATGATACATGGCCTTGAAAAAATTATCAAAATTGTATCTTTTTGGAACGAACAATTTAGACACGTTTCTGCAGCCTAATCCATAGTACCTGAAGATATCCTCAGACAAGTTTTTCAAATCTTCTTCAGATTCGTTACCCTTAAGAATGGCTACAGAATTTCGATTATTCCTAATAATGCTCGGTTTGCCTTTAAAGTAATATTCGAAATATCGCGCTGTATTATTGCTTCCTGTGGCGATGACTGCGTCAAAATTTTCTAGCTTATTCTCTGTGAAGGTAATACGTCCTTTAAAACCCGGTTCAACATGTTCGAGATATTTTGCTAGATAGGGTAGAAGGTGCTTATCGTTACTAGATTGTTTTACTAGAACAGAATGACCGGAGAGCAACACAGACAAGAAATCATGAAACCCTACCAAAGGAATATTTCCAGCCATGATGATTGCCACATTCCTAGGCTTATCTTTATTTAAGTCATACTTTAGAAGCCAATCATTAAGTAACTTGTTATTCAATAACTTAGACCAGTTTTTTAAACTAAATAAAATATTTTCATTTGTAAACCAACCATTATGCTCTTCAGCCAATTTTATTTGATGTTTTAAGCCGTCAAAAAACACCACATTGAATAACAAGTTACTTAATGATT
>CBESOB010000069.1:0-13342 GCA_965530995.1 uncultured Flavobacteriaceae bacterium | reverse complement strand
ACTTTAACAATGATTTGAATTTTACTCCTTTTTCTTAAAAAAAAGATATAATTTTGAACTGTTTGAACTGTTGGGATATTATTTCAACAGTCTTTTGAATCAACTTAAACCCTAATTGACTTGGAAAAAATAAAAAAGATTGCATTCATTATTATTGGATTCTTCCTTTTAATGATTTGGAGCGGTATCATAAGAAATGTAACCTTAGGACAACGCACCATGGGACCATTGACTCAGCCTATTAAATCATATTCCGAAGTGCTTTCCGATATGAAAAAAGCCTATAATCACTTTTTGCGTGCCCCAGAATATTACTTAAGCACAAGAGATGAGGACAAAGAGGATATAAACAAGCTAACATATGATCTTTACGGAGTCTATTCTTTTCGTAAGGGGAATACCTTTCAAATTGAGCTAAAAAATTTCAAGGATGACCATGTATCTTTCAATTGGGAAGTTGATGTGAATTATCTATCCAATCATTATGAAGTTGGACAGAACGATCGCTTATTTCCCCCAAAATTGATTAAAGATCGCGGGCTAATAATTGCATGTGATGAAAAACCAGGATTGATAAGATTAGACTCACTCTCAAAAGTTGTGTGGTTCAACAGTGATTTTATTTTTCATCATGGAATGAATTTCGATGAGAAAGGAAATATATGGACACCTGGAGCAAAACATGAAGATGGAATAATAGTACCCAATACCTTATCCTTGGATGGTAGTAAGATAGATTACAGAGATGATATGGTATTGAATGTTGATGCTGTTACTGGAAAAACCCTATACAGTAAATCCCTAACGAGTATATTTATGGAGAATGACCTCGAGGAGTTGATGAATAAGGCAACCTTGGTCACAGACCCTTTTCATCTCAATGACGTGCAGCCTGCTGTGACAGAAGGTTCTCCATTCTTTAATATAGGGGACCTTTTCTTAAGTTTCAGACATTTGTCTGTAATAGTGCAGTTTAGACCTTCTACAGATAAAGTTGTAAGGGTTATTCAAGGACCTTTTACTTTTCAGCATGATGTGGATATAATTTCAGATAATAGTATCGCCTTGCTTAATAATAATACTGTTACTTCAGACAATAATTTCAACAAATTTGAATTTAAACCAGTTAATCAGGCTATTCAGCGAAAAATAACGCATTCAAATGTCCTAATTTATAACTTTGAACAAGATACCTTTGAAGCCATCCATGAAAATGCCTTCATTGAGAATAATATTTATACCGAAGCCGAAGGCTTGTATGAAATTCTGCCGAATGGAGATTTGTTTTTTGAAGAACAAAATTCAGGAATTTTATGGGTGTTGAATGAAAAAGGTGTCGTATTAAAAACCCGCTTGAAAAGTGATATTGAAGGTTATCATTACCTTCCGAACTGGACAACGACTTACATGAACATTAATTTTTAAAATCTACTATTATGATTACTTATATTGGACCAGGTCTTGGATTAGGATCTTTACTTATTATTATTTTTATTCTCCTTCTTGTGATTTTTGCTTTTGGGGTAGTTTTATGGATTCCCATAAAGCGTTTTTTTCGCAATCTATTCAATAAAGGATAATGCTGCTATACTATGCGATTGTAGGCGTTTCCGGATTTATTCTGGCTGCCTTGTTAATTGCCCTACGCAAGACATTCTTTGATATGATAGAGGCAGCCTTGAGTCTTTCAAATGAAGTGCTTTCTGATGAAGATGAGATTACCAAACAAAGTAATTTGATTGGTGCACTTAAAAAAATGATGGTTTCCTTGGGCAAAGTATTGATCACGGTTATTATTATTGCCGCATCAACGGCTCTTCCAATATATCTATATAGTCTTTTGAAAGGAGTGAATTATGAAGACTTGGATCTTGGTTCCATTTGGTTTATATTAAGCCTCTCTGTTGGAAGTATTCTTCCATTTGTTTTCAAGAAAAAAAACAAAGTTGAAAATTATTCGGAAGCATCCATACTATTGCATAAACTTATCTTGAATAATTATTATTTGTCGAAATTTCTATTTTCTTTCGATAGAAGATTCAAATCTGGTGAAAAAGTAAATGACAATGATCTTTTCTTGATCGTATCCGGATTGGCTCGTGCCGGAACCACTAGTCTCACTGATCAACTTTTTAAGACAGGAAAATTCAGTTCACTTGATTACTCCAATATGCCTTTATTATTGGCTCCTAATTTATGGCGACGACTCTATAATCCTAAAAAAGCAAAACTCAAAGAGCGTAAGCATGGAGATAAAATGATGTTCGGTTTAAATACTATTGAAGCTTTAGAAGAATACTTTTTTAAGGCTTTTCTAAATGATACGTACATAGACGAAAAGACGCTTAGCAAACACGATATTGATTCAGATGTCTATGAAAATTACATTAATTATCAATCACTGATCCGCAAAGACAACTCACATCTTTATTTGTCGAAAAACAATAATTTGATCCTTAGGTATTCGTCTCTAAGGGCACTTAACAAAAAATTCAAAGCCGTTTTTCTGTTTCGCAAACCAGAAGAACATGCTTTTTCCTTATTGAATCAACATTTAAGATTTTCAAAATTTCAAAATGATGATGATTTTATCGAAACCTATATGAACTGGCTAGGTCATCATGAATTTGGTGGAAATCATAAGGTCTTTAGATTTGAAGAGCAACCTCTACAAATAGAATATGATATTAACACATTGGACTATTGGCTAGCGGTATGGCTGAACTATTACACCTATTTATGTTCAATGGATGATTCGAATTTTTTACTGATTGAATACAGTGATTATCTAGAAAATCCAAAAGACGTATTAAATCACTTGGGTAAAGAAATGAATATGGAATTGGATTTAACCAATATCGAACCATTTAATAATAGTCGCACCATCGACACGTCGAACTGCAATCGTGAATTGTTAAAAGCTACCGATACTATTTATCAGGATCTTAAGCACCGAAAAGTTTCTTTTACTTAAAAAATCCGACACAAACACTATCTATTCCACTGTTACTGACTTAGCAAGATTCCTTGGTTGGTCTACATTCTTATTCAACATTACTGCTATATGATAAGACAATAGTTGTAATGGTATGGTAGTTAGAAGTGGCGTCAAGCACTCAATGGTTTCTGGCACTTCAATAATATGATCGGCCAATGCCTTTACTTCGGTATCACCTTCTGTAACTACAGCTATGATTTTTCCCTTACGCGATTTAATCTCTTGTATGTTACTTACCACTTTTTCATAATGCCCTTTTTTAGTGGCAATAACTACAACTGGCATTTGTTCATCGATGAGAGCGATCGGGCCGTGCTTCATTTCAGCAGCAGGATAACCTTCCGCATGTATATAAGATATTTCTTTAAGTTTTAACGCCCCTTCAAGTGCTACAGGGAAATTGAACCCTCTACCCAAATACAAACAGTTGCTTGCATTCTTATAAATATCGGCAATCATCTTCACGTGCGCATCAGTACCAAGCGCTTTCTCAACTTTATCTGGGATATTCTCTAACTCGATCAAATGATTTCTAAAATCAGAACTTGACATTGTCCCCTTTGCCCTTGCCAGTCTCAAAGCAATCAAAGTAAGTACGGTTATCTGTGTTGTAAATGCCTTGGTTGAAGCAACCCCTATTTCCGGACCCGCATGGGTATAGGCACCTGCATCAGTCTCACGTGCAATAGAAGACCCTACAACATTGCATACTCCAAAAACGAAGGCTCCCTTAGATTTAGCCATTTTTATTGCCGCTAAGGTATCTGCAGTCTCCCCAGATTGTGAAATGGCAATTAAAATGTCATTTTCAGTTATAACTGGATTTCTGTATCTAAATTCAGATGCATACTCAACTTCCACTGGGATTCTAGCCAAGTCCTCAAAAATGTACTCTGCAACTAGACCTGCATGCCATGATGTACCGCAAGCAACAATAATAATGCGGTCGGCATTCAAGAATTTTTTCATGTTATCCTCAACACCTGCCATCTTAATTATGGCTTCATCAGCTAGTAATCTTCCTCTAAATGTATCCTTGATAGCTCTTGGCTGTTCATAAATCTCTTTTAGCATGAAATGCTCATAACCACCTTTTTCAATCTGTTCTAGATTGATTTGAAGTTCTTGAACGTATGGTGCAACTAGCGAATCATCATGTATCTTTCTAATTTTAACTCCTTTATGTCTGCGTATAATTGCCATTTCTTCATCTTCAAGATAAATGGCATTATTAGTGAATTCAATAAAAGGAGATGCATCACTGGCAATAAAGAATTCATCTTCGCCGATTCCAATCGCAAGAGGACTCCCTAAACGAGCAACAATGATTTCATCGGGTTTATTCTTATCGAATACAGCGATTGCGTAGGCTCCAATAACCTGGTTCAAAGCTATCTGTACAGCTTTGCCTAGCATTACATTTTCTTTCTTCTTAACATCTTCAATAAGGTTAATTAGAACTTCGGTATCTGTATCCGATTTAAAAGTATATCCTCTTTTTGTGAGCTCTTGTTTTAAGGAATTATAATTCTCTATGATCCCATTATGAATGATCACCAAATCACCTGAGTTAGAATAATGTGGGTGTGAGTTTACATCGTTAGGAACTCCATGAGTAGCCCATCGAGTATGTCCTATACCCAAATTCCCGCTCGTGGAAATCTCACTTTCCAATCGCTTCTCTAAATCAGCAACTTTACCCTTCGTTTTGGATAATTTGATGTCGTTACCATCGTATAAGGCTATTCCGGCACTATCATAGCCTCTATATTCTAATCTTTTTAATCCCTTTATTATAATAGGATAGGCCTCGCGATGACCAATATATCCAACTATTCCACACATAAGATCTAATTATTTGGTTCGGTATAGAAAATTTCTAATTGTACTTTTTTGTCTTCTTCGGCAGTATTACTACCAATTAAGACCGTTCCCCTCGGGGAAATTATTGAACTCGTAGGTATTTTGTCAAGCAAGTTCAATTCATCGGTAATAACATCATACTGATTATTTCCATTTTCAAGATTTATGTTTCCTGAAATGGCAATACCTAATTTAATATTAGTTGAGTCCCTTAGCAATAAGTTATTAACGTGCTCAGTTATTCTAAATTTGTATCTTATTCCTGCACCATCTGGATCATCATCTACTCTTTCTAGAGGTTGAAGATGAAAGGTCTTAGAATCTTTAGGGCTAAAGTTATTGGTTGTAGGATCCAAAAAATAATCTAGGACTGGTCTTTTATTATCAATATCATATAGGTAAATTCTATCAGGTTCTTCTGCACCAGCCATTGTCGCTTGATCTACATAGAAAACCAGATTCGCTTCGTTCACCAATCTTTTAGAGCTTACAAACTCCCCATCGGCATTTGTTTCAACAAACTCTTCCTTAAAACTATTAAATTCTGCGGATTCTCCATTTTCATCTCCGTTGAAGAGATTGATCACCGCCACAGAGCCTACACCACCTTTTATGTATAACTTTTCATCGCCATTTATATCATCACCATCATTCAAGGGAAAATTATATACATTATCCATGAAGTTAACTCGATTTCCAGCATTAAAATTTAATATATAAGTAGTTTGCTCTCGTTCCGGATCTTCTCCGGTATCATTGATAGCTCCATCTCGAGTGTAATACAATGTAATAGTAGCACTTGCACGAAAATCTAGCAGCATCATAGTCCCTAGATCACCACTTACTGTTTCCGCCTTAAAATAAACACCTCTAAAATAGTTCTTAAAGTTTGCGGCATTACTAAGTTCTGGCTCACCTTCTTTATCAATTATTGCTTCCTGCCAATAATCTCGATCTAATATAACTCTTATCGCTGGTATGCCTCTACTTATTTCTTCACGTATCCCTGTTTCTTCATTTTCTTCACCTAATAAGACTATTGGGTCTAATGAAGGGACAAAGTTCATTAATTCAAATAGGACATCTCCTTCCAATTCAGACATATTTACCATTCCCATTTGTGACGTGGCACCATTGGAATAATATTTCTGTGCTTCTTCAAAATTTGAATCTGGGTCAAAATTCCTTAAAAAATAGTTATTCCTGTATCCTGTTATATTTATTGGTGATGATCCAAATATCGAATCTAGAGTATAGGTAGCATTCCCATCTTCATCGCTATCACCTGCCACACTGAAATACGGAATCGTCAAAGCAACAGAGTCTAATACAACATTCTCTCCGAAATTGGGATTCAAAGTGGCAGATGTAATTTCAGAAACGAAATTTGCGCTTGTATTTCCGTAGATAGCGTCATTATATATTCCTAAATAATTAACACCTAATGCATCACTTCTTACGGGGTTGACCTTCTTATTGAAGGTGGTAACATCATATTTTTGGTTGGTAGTTATAAAATTCGTACCCCCAATGATCTCGATACCCAAACTAGAAAAATCTTGCTCACATGCTATAAAAGAAATAACTATAAGTAGTAAAATTGAAGTTGACTTTAGGGCTGAATATGTCTTTCTCATTAATTCTTCTTTAATCTAAAACGCTATTTCTATAGAATTCAGTATACGGTTCAGCGAATTCCTCTGGTGTTTTATAATCTAAAACAGGTTTGCCAGAATCCTTCAAATGCTGCTTAATTTCATTTGATAAGTCTTTAGACCCTTCAATAATGGCATCAGAGTGATCTATCGCCACCTTCATTATATTGTTAAATGATGGTTCTTTTAAGACATCAATGATAGACTCATCAATATTATCAAATTTGACTTTATCAAACAATCCCTTATTCAATGTATCATCAAAACTTTGCTCGTAAACAGAAGTGACCACTTTGCTCTCTGAAAACAATGGTTCGTCTTTGTAATATTCCTTTAAGTACAATGGTAACAATGATGCTAACCAACCATGCACATGGATGATATCTGGAGCCCAATTTAGTTTCTTGACTGTTTCTATAACACCTTTTGCGAAGAATATGGCACGTTCATCATTATCAGGAAATAGTTTACCATCTTCATCCGTCAGTGTTGCTTTTCGTTTAAAGTAATCTTCGTTGTCGATGAAATAAACTTGAATACGTTCTTTTGGGATGGAAGCCACCTTGATAATTAGAGGCATGTCCAGATCATTGATGACCAGGTTTATTCCAGAAAGTCGTATCACTTCATGCAATTGATGTCTTCTTTCGTTAATATTACCATAACGCGGCATAAAAATTCGTATCTGTCCTCCTTGTTGATTCACCATTCTTGGTGCCTCAAAAGACATTGAAGAAATTTCGGTTTCTGGTAAATAGGGAACTACTTCTGATGAGACATATAAAATTCTCTTATCTTTCATAAACTGGTTTCTTTTGAAAATTCAAAATAAAAAACACGCAAAAGTACAAAATTTTATGCAGATTGCCTTTAAAATATTAAGTTTGCACGCTGTTAATTTTTTGCTAAAGTGACCGTTTACAAACTTAAAAACGATCTTGAGAACACTATTTCTAGGATCAAGAAAAACAATCAATCCATTGGTTTAGTCCCTACAATGGGAGCTTTGCACAATGGCCATATTTCTATAGTGAAACAAGCCTTGGCCCAAAATGACGCTGTGGTTGTGAGTATTTTCGTGAATCCTACGCAATTCGATAACCTAGAGGACTTGAATAAATACCCTCGGACCTTAGAGGCCGACAGCGAACTTTTAAAAAGTGCCTCAGATAAAATATTGATTTTTGCTCCTACCGCCAAAGACATCTATGATTCCAATATAAAATCAACAGATTTTAGTTTTGATGGCCTTGAACATGAAATGGAAGGTAAATTCCGAGATGGCCATTTTGATGGAGTCGGCACTATTGTCATGCGTTTGCTGGAAATCGTTAAACCTGACCGCGCCTACTTTGGTGAAAAAGATTTTCAACAATTACAGATCATACGAAAATTAGTGAATAGCTATAACATTCCTGTGAATATCATGGGTTGTAAAATTGAACGCGAAGCCAGTGGACTTGCAATGAGTTCTAGGAATACCCGTCTAAAACCTGAGTATAAGAAAGCCGCACCTTTCATCTTCAAAACCTTAAAGTCTGCCAAAGTGAAATTTGGCACAAAAAGTGCTAATGAAGTAGTGAAATGGGTCAGGAAGCAATTTGATGCACACCCTCTATTAAAATTAGAATATTGCATTATTGCAGACATAAACGACCTTAAACCAGTGAAAAGAAAATCCAATAAAAAAACCTACCGTGCGTTTATTGCTGTCTATGCCGATGATATTCGACTAATAGACAATATCGCACTTAATTAATTACCTTTGCCCTATGCAGATCCAAGTCGTAAAATCCAAGATTCATCGTGTTAAAGTTACCGGTGCTGACCTCAATTATATTGGTAGTATCACTATTGATGAAGACTTGATGGATGCTGCCAATATCATTCAAGGAGAAAAAGTACAGATTGTTAATAATGACAATGGTGAACGATTGGAAACCTATGTGATACCCGGCCCCCGCAATAGTGGAGAAATAACATTAAATGGCGCTGCGGCCAGAAAAGTATCTGTTGGCGACACGTTAATACTAATTACCTATGCCTTCATGGATATTGATGAGGCAAAGGTCTTCAAGCCTTCTTTGGTATTTCCTGATGAGGCAACTAACCTTCTAAAGTAAACAAGTGAACTTGACATTAAAAAAGATGCTTTACATTGGCATTCCGCTATTGTTAGGTGTGTTTTTGGTATGGTACTCACTTTCAAGAATTTCTATTACTGAGTTATTGGTATATTTCAAGAATGCTGATTATTGGTGGATTTTACTTGCTATGTTCTTTGGATTATTAAGCCATATATCCAGAGCCTATCGCTGGCGTTTTCAACTAGAGCCGATGGGATATAATATTAAGTTAGGAAATAGTTTAATGGCTGTTTTCGCCACCTATCTCATTAATTATACCATACCAAGATCCGGAGAAGTGGCAAGAGCCACGATTCTCACAAATTACGAAGGTGTTCCATTTGAAAAAGGTTTCGGAACCATAATCGCCGAGAGAATCGCCGATATGATGGTCATGCTTCTTATCATCGGAGTGACATTAATCCTACAATTTGATTTCATTTATTCTTTTTTAGTTGAAAAGTTCAGCCCAACGAAGGTGATAATAGGAATTACATCTCTTGTAGTGCTCTTTCTCATTTTCTCACAATTAATAAAAAGAAGTGAATCCAAATTTGCCACCAAACTTAAAGGCTTTGTAAATGGCTTGGCGGAAGGCATCATGAGTATTTTCAAGATGAAGAAAAAATGGGCATTCATATTTCACACCTTTTTTATTTGGGGCATGTATTTATTAATGTTTTATACCACTACGTTCGCCATAAGTGATCTAGAACATATTCCTACTGGAGCCGTATTAATAGGCTTCATTCTTGCAAGCTTTAGTATTGCAGCAACAAATGGAGGCATTGGTTCGTATCCTGAAGCCATCGTTATAGGGTTTCTTTTGTTTAACCTTCCTGAAGACCCGAGTAGGGCTTTTGGATGGATCATGTGGACATCCCAAACAATAATGATCGTAATCTTAGGAGGACTATCCCTCTTATATTTACCTATTTTTAATCAAAAAAAATCCCGCGACGTGCTGGATTAGTTCAACTAAATATTTTGAGCAAAATTATAGTTTCACTAATAATTTTTATCTTGTCACCCAATTACTTAAACCCTTATCATGAAAAATCTAACCTACTTAACCGTATTGTTTCTTTCAATTCAATTTGTGAGTGCCCAAACCAAGTATGAAGAATTCCCTTCTGTAAAACTGGATCAAGTGCGTCAAATTAAGATTCAATTACCCCGTAATTACGAAAAAAATATAGAAAAAACATACCCTCTTTTTATTGTTCTGGATGGCGATTATATGTTCGAGGCAGTTGCTGGCAATGTTGATTATTATTCGTATTGGGAAGACATGCCAGAGGCCATTGTTATTGGTGTGAATCAAGCAGATACACGAATGGACGATAGCTTGTATTCAGACCAAAATTACCTTCCTGTAGAATCTGGCGCGAATTTCTTTGAATTTATTGGCTTAGAACTTATCCCTTACTTAAATGAGGCCTACAGAACGGCTAATTTTAGGGCAATCATAGGGCATGGCGAAACAGCGAATTTCTTGAACTACTACTTATTCAAGGACGAGCCATTATTTCATGCTTATATTGCAATAAGCCCAGATCTTGCCCCGGAAATGGAAACAAGGATTACTGAGCGTTTGCTGCAATTTGAAAGTCAAAAATTCTACTATTTAGCGACTTCCACTAATGATTTGAGAGCGGTCAAGAAAGGTGTAGAAGTCTTGAATACCAATTTAGCGTCAATCGAAAACCCGAAACTCCAATATGATTTCGATAATTTTGAAGGTCCTTCTCACTATTCAGTGGTAGCACATGCGATCCCGAAGGCATTAGAAAGTATTTTCTATGTATTTCAGCCCATTAGTAAAAAAGAATATAAGGAGAACATACTTACTTATGAAGGCTCTCCAGTTAACTATCTTACAGAAAAATACGCTATGATCAATAATCTGTTCGGCCTCGATAAAAAAATATTGATCAATGATTTCAAGGCCATTTCGTCGGCCATAGAAAAAAATGAGATGCCAGAATATTACCAGGAACTTGGTAAATTGGCACGTCGTGATTATCCTGATACACTGTTAGGTAATTATTACATAGCTCGTTATTATGAAGAAATGGGCGAGCCGAAAAAAGCATACAAGACCTATAAATCGGCCTATATCTTAGATGAAATAGCTGGTATCACTAAAGATTTCATGCTAGAGATGGCAGACGAACTTAAAGCCGATTTCGGATTCTAATCAACAATGGCCAAAGTAAAAACCACTTTTTTCTGTCAAAACTGCGGAAGTCAATATGCTAAATGGCAAGGTCAATGCCAAGCCTGTAAAGAGTGGAATACCATAGCCGAAGAAATTCTTCAAAAACCAGATAAGACTAGTTATAAGTTGGATTCAGGCAGGTCTAATCGTGCATCAAAGCCTCTTAAGATCAATGACATTGATAGTACCCGTGAATTTCGCATCAAATTAGGCGATAATGAACTCAATCGTGTTCTTGGTGGAGGTCTCGTTGGAGGTTCCGTGGTACTATTAGGTGGTGAACCCGGAATTGGAAAAAGCACCCTATTGCTTCAAATGGCATTGAACATAGATCAAAAAGTGCTATATGTCTCTGGTGAAGAAAGCCAAAAACAAATCAAGATGCGCGCAGAACGTATCAATCCTAATAATGACAGTTGCTATATACTCACAGAGACCAAGACCCAGAATATATTTAAACAAGTACAAGCCGTACTTCCTGAAATGTTAGTTATCGATTCCATTCAAACACTTCATAGCGATTATATTGAATCATCCGCAGGAAGTATTTCACAAATCAAGGAATGTACTACCGAACTTATTAAATTCGCAAAGGAGACATCCATTCCAGTGTTTCTTATTGGTCACATCACCAAAGATGGCCATATCGCTGGCCCCAAGATTCTAGAACATATGGTAGACACTGTGCTTCAATTTGAGGGGGACAGGAATCACGTATTCAGGATTCTAAGAGCAAATAAAAACAGGTTTGGAAGCACCAATGAATTAGGAATTTACGAAATGCAAGGTTCTGGTTTAAGGGAAGTTACTAATCCTTCAGAATTATTGATCTCGAAAAAAGATGAAGACCTAAGCGGTAATGCCATTGCTGCCACTTTAGAAGGTTTACGTCCATTGATGATCGAAGTACAAGCATTGGTAAGCACTGCCGTTTATGGCACCCCACAACGCAGCGCTACTGGCTTCAATGCAAAGAGATTGAATATGCTATTGGCCGTACTTGAAAAGCGCTGTGGATTCAAACTAGCGGCAAAAGACGTTTTTATAAACATAACAGGCGGAATCACCATAGATGATCCGGCCATTGATTTGGCTGTCGTTGCCGCTATTCTTTCGTCTAACGATGATGTACCACTTTCTAAAGATATTTGCTTTGCTGCAGAAGTGGGTCTTTCTGGTGAGATTCGTCCTGTGACAAGGGTGGACCAACGTATTGTGGAAGCCGAAAAACTAGGTTTTTCGAAGATATTTGTCTCAAAACACAATAAAATAGCTACAAAAAATACTAAGATTGAAATTCAATTAGTTTCTAAAATTGAGGACATTACGCGGTTATTGTAGGAAATAAATTGCTTTTTCCTACAATAAATATTCGATATCTTGCATTTCATCTATTAAATTGTAATAACCCAATAAAGAATGATACTTTAGTCGATCAATATAATTGATATATTATTGATTATCCGTTTAATACGATTAATTAGTAGAAGTCAATTTTGTTTTAAATATTGTTTAATATAAAATTTAAGCCCTAAAAGATTTAATATAAATAAGATTTAGCCCCACTAAATCTCTGCTATTAACCTAAATATGAAACCTAAAATTAAAATAATTGGAGTAAGCCTTCTGTGGCTTCTATCATTCAGTTTTTCGAATACCATTTATTCTCAAGATTTTGATGGAGACGGTGTTGATGATTTTTATGATCTAGATGATGACAATGATGGTGTTCTTGACACGGACGAAGGAACAACCATTTCGTTTATGGAACTTGAAATTGTTCAATTACCAAATCATATAACTAATGGAAGTCTGCAAAAGATCTTTGATGGTGCAAATGCACATACCGGTGATCAAGATCTCCGAATACATAGTTTTTCGGTTACTCCAGGAGATTTAAATGGGTCAATTCTTGATAATGCATTAGTAATGGGTACAACTGGCGCAAATGTTTTGCCTTTGGGTTCATTCTTTACACTTTCATTGGAGAATGATGATGTGGCAGGGGATTTGGTAAATCCGATTGTTGCAACTCTGGTTACCGAGTTAACAGCCCTTGGATTGGACCCAAACGATCTTTTTCAAGGAGCTTTCGATGACGTTGGCCTTCCTGGGCTGGATGCTAGTGATTTTGATAGAGATGGCGACGGTAGAATAAATACCTCTGGAGTCGACTTTAGTCCTATGGGAGTCATTCTTCAATACTACAATGGCGACCCCAACACAGGAGGAACTTTACTTAATACTTCTTTTAGTCAGATAGAATTATTTAATTCAGGTGGTGTACACCTTCACAATGTGCCGATTAATGCTCCGTTGACTCATTTTGTTGTATCATCTTTACCCGATGGTACTGGTAAGGACATTCGCGTTAACGAGATACAGATCAATGGTACTGTTAATACTGGATTAGTAAATGGAAAAGTTGGTTTTAACACCTTCTTTTTTACAGATTCAGATTCTGACGGAACTTACGATC
>CBESOB010000068.1:0-13445 GCA_965530995.1 uncultured Flavobacteriaceae bacterium | reverse complement strand
TCTTTTGTTCAACAAAATGAAAAAGGAATGGTTTTTGTAAATTAGGCCTATATATAAATTAAACCATTGACAATGAAATTAAAGAATAAAATAATAGCTGCTTCTGCCGTATTATTATTCCTTTCCTGCACAACAAATCCTTTCACTGGAAAAAAGACGATGGCCTTGGTGTCAAATTCGCAATTGTTTCCAATGGCCTTTCAGCAATATAATCAGTTTTTAGGCGAGAATAAAGTAATTACAGGTACAGCGGATGCCGATATGATCAAAAGGGTTGGGCAAAGAATTTCAATGGCTGCAGAAAGATGGTTGAACGCAAATGGCCAGCAGGGCTATCTTAATGATTATAAATGGGAATACAACCTTGTAGATGACAAAAATGTGAATGCTTGGTGTATGCCAGGAGGTAAAATTGTGTTTTATACTGGTATTCTTCCCATTGCTCAAAATGAAACAGGTGTTGCCGCTATTATGGGGCATGAGGTTTCCCATGCGCTTGCGAATCATGGGCAGCAGAGAATGAGTGCCGGTATGTTGCAACAAGTTGGTGCAGTTGCTGGGAATGTTGCAATACAAGACGAAAAAGCAAGAGATCAATTCAATCAATATTATGGTATGGGTTCAGCACTTCTAGGGGTATTGCCATTTAGTAGGTCTCATGAAACTGAAGCCGATAAAATTGGGCTATACCTTATGGCTGTTGCAGGTTATAACCCTGATGAAGCCGCACAATTGTGGAAACGCATGGCGGCGCAAAGTGGAGGTGAGGCACCACCGGAATTTATGAGTACGCACCCTTCCAACCAGACACGAATTAGCAATTTAACCACATGGTCACCAGAAGCTAAAGCCGAAGCTAAAAAATTTGGTATCACTAGTTTTAGACCGATCAATTAAAACAGTATAAAATATTTGTTTACTTTAGTAGGCTGCTCATAAAAAGGGCAGCTTTTTTTTATGACTAAACTGGCTAAAGGAAGTAAGAAGCTCTTGAATGCTTGGGCATTTTATGATTGGGCAAACTCCGTTTATACACTTACTATTGCCTCTTCTATCTTTCCAATTTTTTATTCGGCACTTTTCATAAGTGAAATAAAGAAAGTTTCGGCCTTCGGATTCGAATTCAAGAGCACTGCTCTAATAACGTTCGTTACAGCATTTACGTTTTTGGTGGTCGCTTTTACCTCACCCTTACTTTCTGGAATTGCTGATTACGTTGGTAATAAGAAGAACTTCATGAAATTCTTTTGCTATGTGGGAGGATTAGGTTGTATAGGATTATATTGGTTTAGTTTGGAACACATTTACTTAAGTCTTTTGTTCTATTTCATGGGACTTATTGGTTATTGGGGGAGTTTGGTATTTTACAATTCCTATTTACCTGATATCGCTTTTCCAGAGCAACAAGATAAAATTAGTGCGAAAGGATTTTCTATGGGTTACTTGGGTAGTGTTATACTTTTGATCCTAAACCTTGTTATGGTCATGAGTCAAGAAGATGGAGCTGCTAAGATCGAGATGATGCGTTATTCATTCATTACCGTTGGATTATGGTGGATTCTTTTTAGTCAATACAGTTTTTATATCTTGCCTAAAGGCACGTCTTCGGGTCATAAAGTCACGAAAGATGTGATTTTTAATGGCTTCAAGGAATTACGTTTAGTTTGGTCGCAACTTAAGGATAACCTAAGATTGAAGCGTTATTTAGTAGCATTTTTTGTTTTCAGCATGGCTGTACAAACCATCATGCTTGTGGCTGTTTACTTTGGAGAGGAGGAGATTGCATGGGGAGATGACGACGCCAAGACCATAGGTTTAATAGGCAGCATATTGATCATACAATTAGTCGCTATTATTGGAGCGGTATTGACTTCAAGGGCTTCGGCAAAATTCGGTAACATACCTACACTAATTGCGGTTAATTTCATTTGGATGGGTCTATGTTTCTATGGGTATTTTGTTGAGACACCATTGCAGTTTTATATTACTGCTGGCACGGTAGGACTAGTAATGGGCGGTATACAATCCTTGGCGAGATCTACCTATTCTAAATTTTTACCTGAAACTGATGACACCACCTCTTATTTTAGTTTTTATGATGTGGCAGAAAAAATAGGAATTGTAATCGGAATGGTGATTTTTGCAACAATTGATCAAATTACTGGTAGTATGCGAAATGCTATTTTGTTTTTATTCGTTTTCTTTTTAATAGGAATCATATTGTTGTTCAGGGTGCCCAAGCAAAATGTTTCCAAATAAAAAAAGCATCTGGATTTTCCCAGATGCTTTTTTCTAACTACTTGAGTTAATAAACACTAATTGCTTATGCTTCCAGAACCGGAAACTTTAGTGTCTTCCTTGGTTGGATTACCTTTATATTGAATGTCTCCAGAACCCGATACACGTGCCTTAAGACTTTTATTACTTACTATTTCGATATCCCCTGATCCTGCAATCGATACATCTGTGTTATTTGCTTGCAAACCAAATCCATGAATATCTCCTGAACCCGCGAGGCTAACTTCAAGGTCGTTGGTTTTGCCTTTTAGGGTTATATCTCCAGAGCCAGAGAGATTTCCATCTACCGATGTGGTTTCAATATTCAATACGATGTCGCCAGATCCTGCTAACGATACCTCTAGATTATTAGAAGTGATCTTGTCTTCATTCCAAAGGTCTCCAGAACCAGAAAGCGATACTTGATCAATATCCTTGAATGGAATAGTGATTTTGATCGTTTTGTTATTAGATGTTCTAAGAGATACATTATTCTTGGTTTTCACTTTTAATGTACCATCTTTTACTTCGGTAATGATATATTCAAGTAAGTTTTCTTCTCCTTCAATGGTTATTTTACCTTCCGTGCCCGCCACTAGAATGTAATCAAAGGAGCCCGCACATTTAATGCCATCATAATCTGATGTTGTGCGGGTGATCTTGGTCATGTTGCCATTTCCCCTGATTTTTTTTCCGCCCCACGATTGAGCGTTTGCTGAACTTACAAATAATAGGACTACTGCGATTAATGTTAATTTTTTCATGAGTTAATGTATTAATTGATTGATTTTAGTTTTTAAAGAATTTTACGCCTCCATATTCGGAGTTGATAATGACTTTTCCCTTTGAATTGGAATCGCCATAATAGCCAGTATAATATTTTTGAGAAGACTCTACTCTTTTCTTAGTAAAATCGAAATCTTCATCGCCGCTCAAACCTGCATATTCAAGATCGAATTCAAAATTAAAATTGAAACTAGGGTCATAGCCTATTTTAATGCCAGCATAATCCGAATTGATCGAAACGTTTTCAACGCTTTTATGCAGTCTCTCAATCCTGATTGACCCATAGTCCGCCTTAACCGAAGCACTCTTATAAATGTCTCCTAATTTAAGGGTGACATAATCCCCACTACCAGTAAAATTATTCACATTATCTACGGTTATGGAACCATAGTCACAATTGTATATGACATCTTCGGCTACTTCAACAATGGATTTTGTATAGTCCGCATTTATATCCAATGATTTGGCTTTACCTACGGTGAAGCTGCTGTAGTCTGCATTGATCTTACCACTTTTTACATATGAGAAATAACTCCCACTCGTATAATCAAAAGTTAGCTCGTTATCATCAGCCATTAGTTCTTCGGTAGTTATTTTACCGTAATCACAGTTGATGGTTGCGCGTCCTTCTAGTTTTCCGAGATTAATGGAACCGTAATCATTATTTAGATTCACATTATTGGTAATAGGCATTTTCACCACATAATTAACTTTCATGTTAACCTTGTTATTATTGTTCCATTTCCACCATGAATTCGATTTATTTTTGTTGAATCGTGTCTCGGCAGTAACCATTTGATCGGATGCTGAAAAATTCACTGTGATTTCATCAAGCCTCTTCTGGACTTTTTCTTCATCATTACCATTAGTGGTAATGGTGATTTCCATGACTATCCTGTTTTCATTCCAAGTCACGATGTCTAAGTTCCCATAGCTGTTATTGATCTTTAAGGTAGCATCACTGTTAACAGTGAATTCCTTATTGATTTTCTTTTCCTTGGTATGTTTGCCATCCAATTTGTCATGGATAGTCCCACCAAGTATTATGCTTGGTATTAATAATAGTGCAAAGACTATTTTAGATAGTATTTGAGTTTTCATTTGGATCTTGTTTTAATTGTTTAATGATTTCGATATTTTCCAATACGGATTGTAATAATTCTATTCTGCTTTGAAAGTTTGTGATCATAGCGTATATAACACGCTTGTCATCGCCACTTTCCGTTAGGTCTACTTTTAGTGTTTCGTATTCAGTTTCCAGATTGCTCATCTGTGCCATTGCGTCTTTAATTAAAGCTTCTGTTTCCGGAGAACGTTCGATCTCTAGTTTATTCAATTCCTCTGCTATAGCGACTGTGAAGAAATCCTGGGTTTCAGACATTTCGGGAGAGACACTTGCCAGACCCTTGATCTCAGTATCTTGCTGCATTACTATGAAAAAACTAAAAAGAAGTGCAATGGATGCTGCAATGCCAATAAATGGTTTCCACAAATTGCGTTTTAATGGGATACTCGTAATACCAACTAATCTCTGATCCTGACTTTGTACCTTCGCCAAAAAGCGTTGTTGGTGGCCCAAATCTGGGTTTTCAATGTCAAAGTCATTTTTAAGACCTTCAAAAAGCGATTTTAAATTATCTTGTTTCATAATATTTAGTATTCAGCTTTTGGCTGTAGTTTATTTCTTAGGCTTTCTTTGGCACGTGAAATCGTAGTGCGGCAATTAGCGTAAGATATATTCATAATGTCACTTATTTCCTCGTAATCATAGCCCTCGACTAAATGTAGTGTCAAACTAACTCGGTAATTGTCTTTAAGCTCTTTCATGGTATCCATAACCTGTTTGGCTTTTAAATTCGTAAACTCGTAATTATCGGGAACACCTGAGTTTTCTTCAACTTTATACATTACATCATCTAAAGGAACGTCGTTGTATTTACTGTTTCTATTGTAATGGTAAATACTGTTATTTATTACAATTCGTTTTAACCATGACCCGAAAGTCACTTTTTCTTTAAGATTGTCCAATTTGGTGAACGCCGCCAAAAAGGAATCTTGCATTACGTCTTCTGCCTCTGCTCTGTCTTTTACAATACGATAAGCGGTGTTATACATCGCCTTATAATATCTGTTATAAACTTCCATTTGTGCACGCTGGTCGCTTAATGTGCATCGCTCGAGTAGCTGTTCGATATTTTGATTGGTTAGTGTCAAAAACAAATTGCTTTATAAGAAAGAGGATAGCTTCTCTTCATTGTTACAGTTTTCATGAAAATTATTTTCAATTAAATTAACCAATATAGTTTTACAATGGCATGACAATTGACTTTTATTAGATGAAAATATATTCGTTGTTAATCACAAGTAGCTGAAAATATGAGGTTAGCGAATAATATTTATTAATTTTGACCATTTAAAAGTTCTGTTATTAATATTACTTATGACAGAATGACCTATAAAACCTATGAAAAAATCTAAAATGATTAGTCTTGACAGTTTGTCATTTCAGGAATTTGATGAAAACTCAGAATTAATTCCATTGATGACACCTGAAGATGAAGAAGAGATCAATAATGAAAAATTACCTGAAACTTTACCCATTTTGCCATTGCGTAATACTGTGCTTTTTCCTGGAGTAGTAATCCCCATAACTGCTGGACGTGATAAATCCATAAAGCTGATCAATGACGCAAATAATGGAAGCAAGGTCATTGGGGTTGTGTCTCAAAAAGATGAAGATGTTGAAGACCCAGGAGCCAAAGATATTCATGAAACAGGAACCGTTGCACGTATATTGAAGGTCTTGAAAATGCCGGATGGCAATACCACTGTAATTATTCAGGGTAAGAAACGATTCAAGGTTGCCGAGGTAATTACTGAAGAACCATATATAAATGCCACGATTCGAGAAGTAGCCCAGGCTCAGCCAGAATCAGATAATAAGGAGTTCACGGCAATTATTGAGTCTATAAAGGATCTCGCTCTTCAGATCATTAGAGATAGTCCAAATATACCTAGCGAAGCCTCCTTTGCCATCAAAAATATTGAAAGCAACTCGTTTTTGGTCAACTTTGTGTCTTCCAACATGAACCTGTCTGTTGATGAAAAACAAAAACTCCTTGAAACGAATGATCTAAAGGCACGTGCCTTGGCCACTTTAAAGTTCATGAATGTTGAGTTCCAGAAACTGGAATTAAAGAATGATATTCAATCGAAGGTGCAGAGTGACATGAATCAGCAACAACGCGAATATTTCCTTCATCAGCAAATGAAGACCATTCAGGAAGAATTGGGTGGCGTGAGCCACGATGAGGAAGTAGATGAAATGCGTGAGCGTGCCGAATCCAAGCTTTGGGATGAAAAAGTTGAGGAACACTTCAAAAAAGAACTATCAAAATTACAACGAATGAATCCGCAAGTGGCTGAATACTCCATCCAGCGGAATTATTTGGATTTATTTTTGGACCTTCCATGGAATGAATTCAGTAAGGATAAATTCGATTTAAAAAGAGCCAAGAAGATTCTAGATAGGGATCACTATGGTTTGGATGACGTTAAGCGTCGTATCATAGAATATCTAGCGGTGCTGAAACTACGTAATGATATGAAATCACCGATTTTATGTCTTTACGGACCTCCTGGCGTTGGTAAAACGTCTCTTGGTAAATCAATTGCCGAAGCATTAGGACGAGAGTACGTTCGTATTTCTTTGGGTGGATTGCGGGACGAAGCAGAAATAAGAGGGCATAGAAAAACCTATATAGGCGCCATGCCAGGAAGAATACTTCAAAGTTTGAAGAAGGCCGGTACCGCCAATCCAGTATTTGTTTTGGACGAGATCGATAAATTATCAAGTTCGCATCAAGGGGATCCTTCTTCGGCGATGTTAGAAGTCCTGGACCCTGAACAGAACAACGATTTTTACGATAATTTCTTAGAAATGGGCTTTGACCTATCAAGGGTTATGTTCATAGCGACTAGTAATAGTTTGAATTCCATTCAACCTGCTTTGCTAGACCGAATGGAGATCATTAATGTTACAGGTTATACGATTGAAGAAAAGGTAGAGATTGCCAAACGACATTTGCTGCCAAAGCAGCTGAAGGAACATGGCTTGACGGATAAAGAACTGAAAATTGGTAAACCACAACTTGAAAAAATAGTTGAAGGCTATACCCGTGAATCCGGAGTGCGTGGCTTGGAGAAGCAAATAGCAAAAATGGTGCGTTATGCCGCCAAGAATATTGCCATGGAGGAGGAGTACGATATCAAAGTGAGTAACGCAGATATCATTGAAGTACTTGGTGGGCCGAAATTGGAACGTGATAAATACGAGAATAACAATGTAGCAGGTGTGGTAACTGGTTTGGCTTGGACGCGAGTGGGAGGCGACATTCTTTTTATAGAATCCATTCTTTCCAAGGGAAAAGGAGGCTTAACAATTACTGGTAACTTAGGCAAGGTTATGAAAGAATCTGCCACGATTGCTATGGAATTCATAAAATCCAATGCAAGCGAATTCGGTATCGACCCAGAAGTGTTTGATAAATACAAAGTACATATTCATGTGCCAGAGGGTGCGACTCCAAAAGATGGGCCAAGTGCAGGAGTGACCATGTTGACCTCATTGGTGTCATTGTTCACCCAACGAAAAGTAAAGAAAAGCTTGGCTATGACTGGTGAAATTACGCTTCGTGGTAAGGTATTACCAGTTGGAGGTATCAAGGAGAAAATCTTAGCGGCGAAGCGCGCGAGAATAAAGGAAATACTTCTTTGTGAGGATAACAGGCGTGATATTGAAGAAATAAAGGCTGAGTATTTAAAGGGCTTGACTTTCCATTATGTAACCGATATGAAGGATGTCATTGCATTGGCAATCACAAATCAAAAAGTAAAGAACCCTAAAAAGTTATAAAGAGATAAAACATAGTGTGGAAACAATAGAGTGCGGTAAGATGCCTTATAGCGACCTAATTTAATGTCCAAAGAAGAATTGGAAAACTCAATGATCTCGCCTTGAATAATCTCAATATTGGACAGAAGGTAACGATTAAATAAATTTATGGATTCTATCGACTTTTCTATAGGAATTTTACTGATTATCTTGGGTATACTTATAATAGCATATTATGAATACCACACGAAAAATAAAAATAGATTCGTGTTTAAACTCAAAATTGGCGGCATAGGAATGAATATGATAGGGATAGCTTTAATCATTCGAGAATTGAAATATTTGTTTAGATAATACAGTTTTTGCTCCGTTATATTTCTTTCTATTAGATTTATATACCACTATTCTTCATGCTTCAAAAATAAAAATTCGGTATAGCCGTTTAAACTTATATTTAGTTACTTTGCAGCGCATGCCAAAGACTATCATTACGCTTGTTTGCTTGACCTTAACCTCCATTTGCTTTGCACAAGTAGGAGGCGAGGCGACCTACCAATTCCTTAATTTGGTGTCTTCTCCACGACAGGCAGCTCTCGGTGGTAAAGTACTTACTAATTACGATTACGATGTCACCCAAGGCTTGTATAATCCAGCAACGATCAATGTTGAAATGGATAACCAATTAGCGCTTAATTACACCAGTTATCTTGGGGGTATTAGTTATGGTACAGCGGCTTACGCCTATACTTACGATAGACATGTGCAAACGTTTCATGCAGGTGTCACTTATATAAATTATGGTGATTTTGATGGCTATGACGAACAGGGATTTGAAACTGGCAGTTTTTCTGGTAGCGAGACAGCTTTATCATTAGGTTATGCGTTCAATATTCCTTGGTCCGATTTCTATGTTGGTGCCAATGTTAAATTGATTACTTCTAAACTGGAACAGTATTCTTCTTTTGGAGTAGCTGCCGATATCGGAGCAATTTATATTAATGACGACATTGGGTTTCATGCAGCCTTGGCGGTTAGGAATATCGGCACTCAAATAACTACGTATGCAGGTAGAAATGAGAGTTTACCTTTGGAAGTGGATCTAGGAATTTCACAAAAACTCGAGAATGTACCGATCCGCTGGCACGTCACTATGGAGAACCTACAAACATGGAAGATAGCCCAGCCCAATCCTGCTAGAGTCACGTCTGACCTCTCTGGAAATCAAACAGAAGAAACTGTGGGATTCTTGGGTAATGCCATTAGACATGTTATCTTAGGGGCAGAACTATTTCCTGAAAGGGGTTTTAATATTCGATTGGGATACAACTTTAGGAGAGCAGAAGAATTACGGATAGTGGATCAAAGAACGTTTTCTGGCCTATCGGTTGGTATTGGCGTAAAATTAAATAAAATAAGATTCAGCTATACACATGCCAGATATACAAGTGCATCGAATACTAGTTTTTTTGGAATTCATATAGATTTACAATAGTGGATAAAATTACCATTGCGATAGACGGATACTCTTCAACAGGAAAGAGCACTACTGCCAAGCAAATAGCTAAAGAATTGGGCTATGTTTTCGTAGATTCTGGTGCCATGTATCGGGCCGTGACATTATTCGCACTGGAACAAGGATTTATTTCTGCAGAGCAAGTGGATACAGATGCCTTAGTATCTGAATTGCCTAATATCCAATTATCATTCGAGTTCAATCATGATCTTGGATTTGCAGAAATGTACTTGAATAATGTGAATGTTGAAAGGAAGATCAGGACTATGGAGGTGTCTTCTTTTGTGAGTCAGGTGGCAACCATACCAGAAGTTAGACAGCAATTGGTCAAACAACAACAAAAGATGGGTGAAGATAAAGGTGTTGTAATGGATGGACGTGATATTGGTACTGTTGTTTTTCCTGATGCAGAACTAAAGATATTCATGGTCGCATCGGCCGAAACCAAAGCCCAAAGACGATATAAAGAACTTATTGACAGGGGTTATAAGGTCGATTACGAAGCAGTGCTTTATAATGTGAAAGAGCGAGACCATATTGATTCGCATCGTGAAGATTCACCATTGATTATGGCAGATGATGCCATTGAAATTGATAACTCCCACCTCACATTGGAAGAGCAATTTGAAGTTGTGATGCAACTAGTGAGAATGGCAGTAGAAGATACTGAATAGAAAAGCGACCCTAAGGTCGCTTTTATTAGTGTATTGACTAAGGATTAGGAATAATCAATTCCTGTCCAGGATGAATCAAATCCGGATTCTTCAAGATATCCGTATTGGCATCAAAAATCTTTTTGTATTTCATAGGGTCGTTGAAATATTGTTTGGCAATTTTACCAAGAGTCTCACCACTTTCTACTGTATGTCTATGATATACAGAAGTGTTAGCTACTTTAATATCTGCAACAATATCACTTGGGCTTTCACCTCCTGCAGCTTTTATAGTATCCCAAAGTAGGTTTTTTTCGTATTGTGTCTTTGCAGTTCCGGAAACATGAAGTATACCGTTTTCTTCTTTTACATCCCCATTTTCAATGTTCAATTTTTGTCCGAGATCAAGTACTTCTTGATATTTAGCTCTAACCATTTTTAATCCTATTTTAAGTGTTAATAATTATTATAAAGATAGCAATTTAGATGCTAAGGTATTGACATAGAAAAATTATCTCATATTCGCAAAAATGAAAGGTCTGTTTTTTTGATTAATTGCATTGGCAATTATATATAATATATGTATTTTTGCACTCCTTTTAGCGAGCAGTCGGAAAGATAAAAGGATTTAAAACAAATAATAACGCTTCTATGTGTTGTTCGCTTAATACTTCCGAAACATGTAGAATACAAATTATTTCCAGCAATGGCTGAAAAAAAAGAAACAAAAGCAGCACCAAAAAAAGAAGCTGCTAAGGCAACTACAAAACCTGCTGAGGTTGAAGCTACAGAAGTAGCAGTTGCAGAAACTCCAAAAGTAGAAGAAGTATCCCCTGCACAAGCAAATCCAGAAAAGTTCTTAGAAGAATTTGATTGGCACAATTACGAAGAAGGAATTGAGCAAGTTGAAGACAAGAAGCTTAAAGAATTTGAAAAATTGGTAGCCGAGAATTTTGTAGACACACTTAATGACGAAGTTGTTACAGGTGAAGTGGTTTACTTATCAGATCGTGATGCAATTATTGATATCAACGCAAAGTCTGAAGGTGTTGTCTCTTTAAATGAATTCCGTTATAATCCAGACCTTAAGGTTGGTGACAAAGTTGAGGTATTGATCGACGTGCGTGAAGATGCTACTGGTCAATTAATTCTTTCTCACAGGAAAGCTAGAGTTATTCAAGCTTGGGATCGCGTTAATGCGGCTCATGATACAGGTGAGATCGTTAATGGTTTCGTTAAATGTAGAACTAAAGGGGGTATGATCGTTGATGTTTTTGGAATTGAAGCATTCTTGCCTGGTTCTCAAATTGACGTGAAGCCTATTAGAGACTACGATGCTTATGTTAACAAGACAATGGAATTTAAAGTGGTTAAGATCAATCACGAATTCAAGAATGTTGTTGTATCGCATAAAGCGCTTATCGAAGCAGATATCGAAGAACAGAAAAAAGAAATCATTAGCCAACTAGAGAAAGGTCAAGTGCTAGAAGGTACTGTAAAGAATATTACATCTTACGGTGTGTTTATTGATCTTGGTGGTGTTGACGGTTTAGTTCATATTACAGACCTTTCTTGGTCAAGAATCAACCATCCAAACGAGATTGTTGAATTAGATCAGAAACTGAATGTGGTTATTCTTGATTTCGATGAAGATAAATCAAGAATCCAATTAGGTCTTAAGCAGTTAAGTAAGCATCCATGGGAAGCTCTTGGAGAAGAATTGAAAATTGGCGATAAAGTAAAAGGTAAAGTTGTTGTAATCGCAGATTACGGTGCATTTATCGAAGTTGCCGAAGGTGTTGAAGGATTGATCCATGTTTCTGAAATGTCTTGGAGCACACACTTACGTTCTGCCCAGGATTTTGTAAAGGTAGGTGACGTTGTTGAAGCACAGGTACTTACTTTGGATAGAGAAGATCGTAAAATGTCTCTTGGTATTAAGCAATTAACGCCAGATCCATGGACCGATATTACTTCTAAATATCCAGTGGATTCGAAACATAAAGGAATCGTACGTAACTTTACGAATTTTGGTGTGTTTGTTGAATTGGAAGAAGGAATCGATGGGTTGATATACATTTCAGATCTTTCTTGGACCAAGAAAATCAAGCATCCAAGTGAATTCTGTAATGTAGGCGATACACTAGAAGTGGTTGTTCTTGAATTAGATGTTGAAGGACGTAAACTAAGTTTAGGTCATAAACAAACGACTGATAATCCTTGGGACAAGTACGAAAAAGATTTCGGTCTGGATTCAGTTCATACAGCTGAAATCTCTGAAATCGTTGATAAAGGTGCAACCATAGAGTTTAACGAGGATATCGTTGCTTTTGTGCCATCTCGTCATTTAGAGAAAGAAGATGGTAAGAAGTTGAAGAAAGGCGAAAGTGCTGAATTCAAGATCATCGAGTTCAATAAAGAATTCAAAAGAGTAGTGGCATCTCATACAGCGATCTTCAGAGCAGAAGAAGCTAAGAACGTAAAAGCGGCAGCTAAGAAAGTTGCAGCAAGTAACGCAGAGAAAACTACTATTGGTGATGTTAACGAGGAGTTACAAGCCCTTAAAGACAAGATGGACGGAAAGAAGAAATAATCTTTTTGTCATTCCTGATTCTCAGGAATCAATAAATCAAAGCCTTCTGGAATCAGAAGGCTTTTTTTTTGTCCTTGATTTCATTAGTCTAACATAACAATACGATTATTATAATTTTGCATTATCTTTGTATTCCAAATACGTTTGGATACTGTATGAGTCAAAAAGTGTTACTTAATTCTAAAGAGGTAAACATCATTCTTCATCGATTGGCTTGTCAACTTATTGAAAACCATAACGACTTTAGTAATACGGCAATTATAGGCCTTCAGCCGCGCGGAACCTTCTTGGCAGATAGGTTAATTGCAATTCTTGAGACAGATTACAAGATAAAAAATGTCAACGCTGGACATTTGGACATTACATTTTACAGAGACGATTTTAGGAGAAGTGATAAACCTTTGGAGGCTAATACAACGTCCATAGATTTTATAGTCGAAGACAAGAAAGTAGTGTTGGTTGATGATGTGCTTTATACAGGACGAAGTATTCGTGCTGCACTAACGGCTATTCAATCTTTTGGAAGACCTAAGGAAATAGAACTATTAACATTGATCGATCGGCGATTTAGTAGGCACTTACCAATTCAACCAAATTACAGAGGGCGTCAGGTAGATGCTATCAATGAGGAGAAAGTGAAAGTGAACTGGAAAGAAAATGAGGGAGAAGATGCGGTTTATTTAATAAATAATTAATTAAAAATGAGCGAATTAAGTGTTAAACACTTAT
>CBESOB010000067.1:0-13496 GCA_965530995.1 uncultured Flavobacteriaceae bacterium | reverse complement strand
TGTCGATTAAACCAAAACATATACTCGTCATACGCTTGTCTGCAATGGGAGATGTTGCTATGACTATTCCAGTTTTACGGGCATTTTCAAAGCAATATCCTGAGATAAAGCTTACCATTCTTACACGACAATTATTCTCTCCTTTTTTCAGTGATATTCCTAATGTAGAGGTTTTTAATATAGACTTAAAAAACAAACATAAAGGAGTTATAGGGCTCTATAGACTTTCTATAGAATTAAAAAAACTCCAAATAGATGAGATTGCCGATCTGCATAATGTATTGCGCAGTAAGATTTTGAAGGTGTTCTTGAATAGATTGCCTTTTGCTCAGATTGACAAAGGACGAGCAGAAAAGAAAGCTTTGACTTCAGGTAAAGTATTCGAACCATTAAAATCCACGCATCAACGATACGCAGATGTTTTTGAATTACTCGGCTATAAGATTGATTTGTTGAATCCATCATTTCCTGATAGAAGGACTCTTACAGAAAATGTACAGAATTTAATAGGAAATAAAGCTCAAAAGTGGATCGGAATAGCGCCATTTGCCCAATACGAATCAAAGATGTATCCATTGGGTAAAATGGAAGAAGTAATTAGTATGCTTGATTCTCAGAAAGACATTAAAATTCTGTTATTTGGAGGAGGAGAATTAGAAATTTTGCAATTGGAAGACATTCAATCTAATTTTGATAATGTCGTCAATGTAGCTGGTAAATTCACAATGGATGAAGAACTTGATATTATTTCAAATCTAGACCTCATGGTGTCTATGGATTCTGGTAATGCTCATATTGCAGCGATGCTTGGTATAAAAGTAATTACGATATGGGGTGTTACCCATCCTTATGCTGGATTTTATCCGTTTAATCAAAATATTGAATGGGCTATTTTGGCAAATAGAGAAGAATTTGCGGAAATTCCAACTTCGGTCTATGGAAATAAGTACCCAAAGGAATATCGTAAATTAATGCGAAGTATTTCACCAATTGAAATCGAAAAAAAGATAAAAACTCTTCTATAAAAGAAGGCCCCGCTCAAGAGCAGGGCCATAATTTAAACGTATTCATCTTAAAATAGATAATCCCAAAATCTAAATAACGCTTAAAGATTTTATAAAAGTATTTCGTTTTAGTTTCAGTAAAAATTTATTGTAAGAAAATCTTTAAAATATTCGTTGAAATCCACATATCACAGATAAAGTGACGCATTATTCAGATAAAATGAAAAGCATAAAAAATTAATTGGGCAGAAAAAACCTAATTATACATCATCATAATCCACCTTTATCTTTGCCGAAATAGGATGTGCTTGGCAGGTTAATATCAATCCTTCATCCACTTCAGCATCTGTTAAGATATTATTCTGACGCATGGTCGCAGCACCATCCGTGATTCTTGCTAAACAACTACTACAAATCCCTCCTTGGCAAGAATATGGGACATCGAGATCATGATCCAAAGCTGCCTCAAGTATGGATTGTTTCTGGGACATTTCAAAGGAAGATTCTCCATCATCCACTATTATTGTGATATTGGTTTTTCCAGTATTGGCAACATCTTCTTTGACCTCAGTTGGTTTAGCGGCTTTAAAGAGTTCATATAAAATAGAGCTTTCATCGATATGATGTTCTGCCAAAACATTTTTGACAGTATGTATCATGGCTTCTGGCCCGCAAAGGTAAAAGGCATCAATAGCAACATGTTTATATTCGTTCTTGACCACAAAATTGACTGTACTTTTCTCGATACGACCAAATAAGGCATTTTCCTCTTGCGCTTGACTGAAGACAAATCGAATTATAAAACGGTCTTTATATTGATGCTGCAGTTCTAAGAGCTCATCTAAGAACATTGTATCTCCAGTAGTTTTGTTACCAAAAACCAAAATGACCTTACTATGTATTTCCTCTTCTAAAGCACATTTAATGATACTTAAAACAGGTGTGATGCCACTTCCAGCAGCAAATGCTGCTATATTTTTGGTTTTTTTGTCGTTAGGCTCAAAAACAAAACGACCATTAGGTGTCGCAACGTCTATAGTATCACCTTCTTTAAGTTGATTGTTAGCGTAAGATGAGAATGTTCCGTTCTTTACTTCTTTAATTGCGATAGTCAAATCACCACTTTTAGGTGAAGAACAAATAGAATAATCACGACGCACGCCATTACCATTGATCGATGTTTTAAGGGTAATATATTGTCCAGCTTTAAAAGAATAATCATCTTTAAGATGCTCCGGCACATCAAAACTAACACTTACAGCTTTGTCAGTTTCTTTTTGGATGCGCTTTATCTTGAGTTTATGGAATTGAGACATATTTAAATTTTCAACAAAAATACTAAAGTGCTAGATGAAATATTGTTTAGTTGTGTAACAAAAGCATTAGTTTTATTACTTATTCTTTAAACCAAACGTATTTAAATATGATCAAGCACTTTTTGAGCTTAGAATGGAAACAATATTTCCGTTCTTCGTATTGGCAAAAAAGCATGTTACTGAACATTTTGCTTGCTTTTTTTGCACTATGGATAGTTGCTTCATTTCTTATACTGGGATTTGCGGCGTTTCCGATCATCAAAAAGTTATATCCCGAAAGTGATCCTTTCATTGTGTTTAACAGTTTCTTGTTCTTTTGGATCTTAGGCGACCTCTTTGTAAGATTCTTTTTTCAGAAACTGCCAGTAATGAGTGTTAAGCCATTATTGACTTTACCAATTAAACGAGGCAAGGTCGTTAATTATGTTTTGGGGAAATCAGTGTTTTCTTTTTTTAATTTTCTCCCATTATTTGCTATAATTCCCTTTGGAATCATGCTTATAAGTAATGATTATCCGATAACAACGGTTCTGGTTTGGATATTGGCGATGATCATTATCACACTCATCATCAATTTCTTGAATTTTATCATAGAAAGCCTATCAGCAAAGACGGAATTAGCTTTTGTGCCGATTATGATTATTGTAGGGGTTCTTTATGGTTTAAATCATTTCGGAATTGTTTCATTTTCAAGTTTGGTTGGTAATGGAGTTACCGCAATAACCAATAACCCTGTTTTACTGATCATTCCATTGGCAATTCTGTCATTACTCTATGTTCTCAATTTCAAGGAACTTTACAAGAAGCTGTATTTGGATAGTTCATTGAAAACAAAAACGAAACAAGCGACTTCAACAAATCTGGAATGGACTAAAAAATTTGGAGATATCGCCCCATTCATGCAATTGGATCTTAAATTAATAACACGAAGTAAGCGCGCAAGATCATCTCTTTGGATGCTTGGATTAGGGTTGTTGTATGGATTGTTCTTCTACCCGAATCCAATATATGCGGAGATGGATTGGTTCTTCATTTTCATAGGAATTTTCGTTACAGGAATATTCTTGATCAATTTTGGACAATTTATCCCAGCTTGGGATAGTGGATATTACAAGTTACTGATGAGTCAAAACGTGAAATATGAAAAATACCTGAAGTCTAAGTTTACCTTAATGGTCATGAGTGTTATAATCATGTTCGTGTTGAGCATACCGTATGTGTATTTTGGATGGAAAATTTTATTGGCTCATTTCGCCGCCGCAGTTTATAACATAGGTATCAACTCACATGTAATGTTATTTGGTGGGTCTTTCAACAGGAAAAAGATTGCACTTGACCAAAAAGCAGCATTTAATTTTCAGGGAACTGGTGCAGTACAATGGTTGATCGGTCTACCTTTAATGGTTTTGCCGATGATTATTTTTGCGTCACTTAATTACCTGTTTAATTTCGAGGTCGCAATTGGGGCCATAATTATTCTCGGTCTCCTAGGAATAGCATTTCATCAAAGTATCATGAGATTGATAACTAAGAAATACCAAGATTCAAAATATAAAATGATTGATGCTTTCAGTCAAGACAATTAATATTTAAGAAAATGATAACAACATCAAATCTGTCAAAAGCTTATAAAAGTAATATGGTGCTCAATATTCCAGAGCTGGAAATTCCGAAAGGTCAAAGTTTTGGGTTGGTAGGAAATAATGGCGCAGGTAAGACAACATACTTCAGTTTGCTACTGGATCTTATAAGGCCAACCACAGGACATATAGAAAATAACGAAATCTTAGTACATGAAAGTGAAGAATGGAAACCGTTCACATCGGCATTCATAGACGAAAGTTTCCTGATTGGATACTTAACCCCAGAAGAATACTTTTATTTTATTGGGGAGCTACGAGGTCAAAACAAGGCCGACGTGGACGCATTAATTTCAAAATTCGAAGGTTTCTTTCATGACGAGATCCTTGGGCAAAAGAAATACCTGCGCGACCTTAGCAAGGGTAACCAGAAAAAAGCTGGTATAGTCGCAGCTCTTATTGGCAACCCAGAGGTCATTATTTTGGATGAGCCTTTTGCCAATTTAGACCCAACCACTCAAATTCGATTAAAACAGATCATCAAGCAACTTACTGAAAACCGCGAGGTAACTGTATTAATTTCAAGTCATGACCTAATGCATGTTACTGATGTATGCGAGCGTATTGTTGTTTTGGACAAAGGCGTAATTGTTAAAGACCTAGCTACTAGCGCAGCAACATTAAAAGAACTCGAAGCACATTTTTCGTCCACGGCAACTAGTGTTTCCTGAGCAAAACAACTTATAATTTAGCATCAAAATCAAAAAGATGCTTATTTTTACGGTTCTATATAATAATGACTAACCTTTTAAGTTATTGTTTACACCAAAAGAACCAACGTTGAATAAACCATTTAGAGTTTTAACGGTACTTTTTTGCATGGCCATCGTCATTGCCAGTTGTTCAAGAAAAAAAGACACTTTTTTGAGCAAGAATTTTCATGCTGTTACGGCTGAGTATAATGCCTTATATAATAGCTATAATGCGCTACAAGACGGACGTTCTAGTCTCAATGATTCTTACAATGATAATTATTGGGAGCTACTCCCGATAGAGCGTATGCAGATCTCTGAAGAAATCTCACTGCCTGGTCAAAACAAGAACCCAAACTTTGAACGAGCAGAAGAAAAAGCTGTAAAAGCCATTCAGAAACATTCCATAAAAGTTGATGGCAAAGAGCATAACCCACAAATGGATGAGGCTTATTTGTTACTTGGTAAAGCCAGATATTACGATCAGCGCTTTGTTCCGGCATTGGATGCTTTCAATAACATCTTGAATGATTACCCCACTAGTGATAAAATCAATCAAGTTCGTATTTGGAGAGAAAAGACCAACATACGAATGGAGAACGATGAGTTAGCCATTAAGAATCTCAAACGTTTGTTGGAAATTGAAGAACTTGAAAAACAAGATCTAGCAGATGCAACTTCCATGTTGGCACAAGCATATATTAATGTTAAGTACATGGATAGCGCCTTAATGCAAATGAAAATCGCCTCTAAGGCAACTAAAAATAATGAGGAAAAAGGGCGCTATAATTTTATAAAAGGCCAGCTCTATAATTTACTTGAAGAAAAAGACAGTGCAAATATGGCATTTGATGAAGTCATTGAACTTAACAGAAAGACACCACGTATATATATGATTGGTGCCTATATTGAAAAGGCTAAGAACTTTGATTATGATGATGGAAACAAATTGGAATTCCTTGAACTTTTGACCGACCTGGAAGAGAACAGGGAGAATAGACCGTATCTAGACAAAATCTACCATCAAATAGCAATTTATCATGAAACCAACGAGTCAGATACTATAGCAAGCAAGTATTACAACAAATCTCTAAAGGCAGAAGCTCAAGACCGTTATTTGCAATCCAGGAATTATTTGGCCTTAGGTGATATGAATTTTGATAATGCCCAATACAGTATTGCTGGAGCATATTATGACAGTACAATGACCAAGCTGGTTGAAAACTCGAAACCCTTTAGAATAATAAAACGAAAACGCGACAATCTTGATGATGTCATTCTTTATGAAATGGCCTCTCGGCGTAATGATAGTATCTTGAATTTGGCAGCTCTTTCAGATGAAGATAAGTTGTCGTTTTTCGAAGATCATATTGCTGGGCTAAAAGCAAAAGACAAAGCCGAAAAGGAGAAAGAAGAGATAGCGGCTAGAAATAAAGGCCTTGCCCAGAATGAAGGCAGTCAAGGAAATAAGGTTAATGGAAATGAGGGACAAGAGGGAGGGCAGTTTTACTTTTACAACCCAACATCAGTCGCTTTTGGTAAGAACGAATTCATCAAGATTTGGGGAGATAGACCATTGGAAGATGATTGGAGAATGTCTGGACAAAAGATCTCTGTTGTGGGCGCCAAATTAGAAGACCTAGAAATTTTAGCAGCAACTGAAGAAGAATTGTACGACCCACAATTCTATATTTCAAAAATACCTACAGATACCGCGGAAATAGATAGCATTGCAAAAGAGAGAAACTTTGCCTATTATCAACTAGGGCTCATTTATAAAGAAAAATTTAAGGAGTATGAACTCGCAAAAGACAAGCTTCAAAAACTTCTAAAAAACAATCCTGAAGAGCGATTGGTCCTGCCTTCAAAGTATAATTTGTTCAGGATATATGAATTAATGGGACTAAATGGAGAAGCGGACATCATGAAAAATGATATTGTCTCCAATTATCCCGAGTCAAGATATGCGTCTATAATTACCAACCCAGATACCGTATTATCTAAAGACGAGAATAGCCCAGAGAGTTTGTATAAAGCGCTTTACGAAAGACATGAGAACCAAGAATACGTTGATGTTGTTTCAAAGTCTGAAGAATATATAAACACTTTTGAAGGTGAAGATATAGTGCCTAAATTCGAGTTTTTGAAAGCTACGGCAAGTGGCCGATTGTATGGTTTTGAAGCCTACAAGAAAGCCATCGAGTTTATTGCATTGACGTACCCTAATAGTAATGAGGGGAAAAGAGCTCAAATGATGGTCGATGTTGTTTTGCCAAAGATGAATACGAAAGAATTCATCGATGATACCGACGCTAAGAACGGTAAAGTCATATATCCTTTCACTGATATTTCATCTTCAGAGACCGAAGATTTCACCAAGATATTGAACGAAGTAATAGCGAATGTAAAATACTATGAATTAACTACTTCGGTCGATGTTTATGATAAAAACACTACTTTTGTGGTGGTGCATGGCCTTAATAGTATTCAAGGTGCCAAAGGTTTTGCGGAACTTTTGGGAGAAGATAAATACAAGATCACAAAGACGGATTATTTTGCAATCTCATCGAAAAATTATGAGATTTTACAAATTCATAAAAATTTAAATACATATCTAGAATCTCAATAAAATCAACAGCAACCCAAATTAATTAATAGCAACATGTTTTCAGATAACAAAAAAGGGAGCCCAGAGTTAGACTCTACCTCTCAACAAAACAGAATAGCCCAAGGAACTAAAATAGTTGGGGACCTTACAAGCGAGGGAGGTTTCAGGATTGATGGCGAATTAGAGGGAACACTTAAGACGCCTGGAAAAATAGTCGTTGGCAAAACGGGTATCATCAAAGGGACTTTAGAAGGCGCTAATGCAGATTTCGAAGGTAGGTTTTCTGGCAAATTATTATTGTCAGGAACGTTAACTTTAAAATCATCTGCGCTTATTGAAGGAGAAGTTGTTGTTGGTAAATTAGCGGTTGAGCCTGGCGCAAAATTCAATGCATCATGCTCCATGAAAGGCGCGATAAAAGAACTCAATAAAGGTGAGCCCCAAAAACAAAAAGCAGAACAAAAAGCAGAACAATCAGCTTAATTCTTATGCTCGTTTTTCCGGAATTGCCTTTCAAATGTTTGCGATCATTGGGTTAGGCACTTTTGGAGGTATAAAATTGGACGAATCCTATCCTAATAAATATCAAGCCTTCACTTTAATTGGCTCACTAGGAAGTATAGCAATTGCCTTATTTATAGTTATTCGACGAGTAACTAATTTTTCAAAAAATCAAGAATCATCAGATGAGTAAATCCATAGGCATTTTTTTAGGGAAGTTAATTGGTTTTGCTTTGCTATTATGGGCGGTTCACTATTATATACTTAAGCAATTTTTTGATGGCGATCTTCAAATACCCTTGTGGATTGTGTATGCATTCAATACCATTATGGTATTACTGGTTTTTAGTGTAATGCGATATAATAGCGACAAAGGCAAAGACATGATGAAACTTTTCTTAGGTTTCACGAGTTTAAAAATGGTGTTGGCAATAGTGCTGCTAATTCCGCTTTTCTTGCAGAAATCTGAACATACGCAATTGGAAGTTTTCAATTTTTTCATTCCTTATTTTTTGTTCCTGACATTTGAGATTTTCAGCCTCAATAGTTTTCTCCAAAAAAGCTGAAACAAACTGCTGTTTATGTTTGTTTGTTTGTATAATGTGTGTATTTTTGCAGCGAATTTTAAAGGCATGATTTTTTAAAAGGAATTTTCGATGCAGAGCAATACATTCAAGGCTTTTTTAACAGTTTTATTCTTATCATTTTTTGCAACTAGCTTTGCGGATTCAAAAGACCCATCTGATGATGAAAAAGAATTCAACGCTTCGGAGTTGATTTTCCATCATATTGGCGATTCTCATAATTTTCATATAGCAGGCGATCTTTCGGTTCCACTTCCAGTAATTCTATGGACCGATAATGGGCTTGTGGCGTTTTCAGCCAGTGAATTTCATCATGATGTTGATGGTAAGACCATCGTTGAAAAGAAGGGATTGAAATTCGTAAACCTGCATGAGAAAATCTATCAATTGAACGAAGGTGAAAGTGTCGTAAGCCTAGATAAAGAAAATCACGCAACAAATGCCGTTAGGCCTTTAGATTTCTCAATAACGAAAAATGTATTCTCAATGTTCCTTTCGGTAGGGTTGTTGATCTTGATTTTCGGACTATCAGCACGTTCGTATAAAAAATCGGGTAACAATATGCCAAAAGGTATTGGTAGCTTCATGGAACCAATTATTGTTTTTATAAGAGATGAGGTGGCCATACCAAATATTGGCGAAAAACATTATGCTAGGTTTATGCCATTTTTATTAACCTTGTTTTTCTTCATTTGGATAAACAATGTAATTGGCTTGATTCCAGTTTTCCCATTTAGTAGTAACCTAAGTGGAAATATTGCATTTACATTGACTCTGGCGGTCATCACATTCTTAATAACCTTATTCAGTAGTAAAAAATATTATTGGAAGCACATGCTTTGGATGCCAGGGTTACCTGTGCCAATGAAGCTGTTTTTGGCCCCAATTGAAATTATAGGAATGTTTGTTAAACCAATAGCCTTAATGGTCCGTTTGTTTGCAAACATAACCGCGGGACACGTTATTGTCCTAAGTTTAATTTCCTTGATATTTATTTTCGAATCCGTTTGGGCGGCTCCTATATCAGTGGCGTTTACCTTGTTCATAAGTGTAATTGAGGTATTGGTTGTTGCTATTCAGGCTTATATATTTACTATGCTTTCAGCTATGTATTTTGGCCAGGCTTTGGAAGAAGAACACGAACATTAATTAATTTTTAAATACTTGAACTATGAGTTTACTATTATTACAAGATGCCGCAGCTAATTACGGTGCTTTTGCAGCTATTGGAGCTGGATTGGCCGCTATTGGTGGTGGTATAGGTGTAGGCAAAATTGGTGGTGCTGCTATGGAAGCAATGGCGCGTCAACCAGAGATGCAAGGAAAACTACAGGGATCTGCAATTGTACTTATTGCCTTTATCGAGGCGGTAGCACTTTTCGGAGTTGTTGTTGGTCTTCTTGGTGTCTTAAAGTAAAAAAGGAATCAAGGTGCAACGGTTGGTTGCACCTTGATTCTATTAAAAATTAATTAAAAAATTAGATAAAGATGGATTTGATTACACCAGAACTAGGTCTTATTTTTTGGACAGCATTAACCTTTTTCATTCTTCTTTTTGTATTGAGAAAGTTCGCATGGAAACCAATTCTAGGCGCAGTTAACGATCGTGAAGAAGGCATTAAAACGGCTTTGGCAGCTGCAGAAGATGCTAAACGTGAAATGGAAAACCTTCATGCAGACAATGAGCGTATCCTTAAGGAAGCACGCCTAGAACGTGAAGCAATGTTGAAGGAAGCTCGTGAGCTTAAAGAGACGATGATCACGGATGCTAAAGAAGAAGCACAAGTCCAAGCTGGTAAAATGATCGAGCAGGCTCAAGCTGCGATTGAAAGTGAAAAGAAATCTGCCATGGCAGAACTTAAGAACCACGTTGCAGGATTATCTATAGAAATAGCTGAAAAAGTGGTTCGTGCAGAATTATCTAACAAGAACAAACAGCTGGAATTAGTTGAAGACATGTTAGCAGAAGCTACATTAAAGTAAAACAATGGCAGGAACAAGGGCAGCAAAACGATATGCAAAAGCAGTTCTGGAACTAGCTAAAGACCAGAATTTAGCGGATGTCGTGAATAACGATATGAAGCTCATGGCAACTACGATTAATGACAATATGGATTTGGACAATGTGTTACAAAGCCCTATCGTGCGTTCTTCCGCAAAGAAATCTGTACTTATCGAAATTTTCAAGAATACGAATACAATTAGCTTAGGTCTTATAGATACACTCATTGTTAACAAACGTTTGAATCTTCTTGGTGTTATTGCTTCGGAATACAATAAGTTGTATGATAAACTAATGGGTACGCAGGTTGCTAAAGTGACCACAGCAGTTGCATTGACAGAAGATCTAAGATCCAAAGTCCTAGCTAAAGTGAAAGAATTAACGGGTTCTAAGGAAGTGACTCTTGAGAATATAATTGATGAAAGTATCTTAGGAGGCTTCATCCTTCGTGTAGGAGATATACAATATAACGCTAGCGTAGCGGATAAACTAGGCAAATTAAGAAGAGAATTTACATTAAATTAAGATATAATAGAGATGGCAGAAGTAAAACCAGCTGAAGTATCGGCAATCTTAAAACAACAAATTTCAGGATTCGAAGCAGGCGCTTCCTTAGACGAAGTTGGAACAGTCCTTACCGTAGGGGATGGTATTGTTCGTGCTTACGGTCTATCGAACGTACAATATGGTGAATTAGTGGAATTTGACGGTGGACTTGAAGGTATCGTATTGAACCTTGAAGAAGATAACGTTGGTATCGTATTGTTAGGACCTTCTAAAAACATTAGTGAAGGATCTACAGTAAAACGGACTAATCGTATCGCATCCTTGAATGTTGGTGAAGAGATTGTAGGTCGTGTGGTAAACACTCTAGGAGAACCAATAGATGGTAAAGGTCCAATTGGAGGGAAATTATATGAAATGCCATTGGAGCGTAAAGCCCCTGGTGTTATTTTCCGTGAACCAGTTACCGAACCATTACAAACAGGAATTAAGTCTATCGACGCGATGATTCCAGTTGGTAGAGGTCAACGTGAGTTGGTTATTGGCGATAGACAAACGGGTAAAACCACTGTTTGTATCGATACCATCTTGAATCAAAAAGAATTTTACGATGCAGGTGAGCCTGTATATTGTATATATGTAGCTATAGGTCAAAAAGCATCTACGGTTGCTAATATCGCCAAAGTATTGGAGGAAAAAGGAGCATTGGCATATACAACGATAGTTGCCGCTAACGCATCAGATCCAGCACCAATGCAAGTATATGCACCAATGGCTGGAGCCGCTATCGGTGAATATTTCAGGGATACTGGTCGACCAGCTTTGATCATTTATGATGACCTTTCTAAACAAGCAGTCGCTTACCGTGAGGTGTCATTATTATTAAGACGTCCTCCAGGGCGTGAGGCATATCCTGGTGATGTATTTTACCTTCACTCAAGATTATTGGAGCGTTCATCAAAAGTGATTAACGATGATGCAATTGCAAAAGACATGAACGACTTGCCAGATAGCTTAAAGCCACTAGTTAAAGGTGGTGGGTCATTAACGGCTTTGCCAATTATCGAAACACAAGCAGGTGACGTATCAGCATATATCCCAACCAATGTGATTTCGATTACAGATGGTCAGATTTTCTTAGATGGAGATTTATTTAATTCTGGTGTACGTCCAGCAATTAACGTAGGTATTTCGGTATCTCGTGTTGGTGGTAACGCACAGATCAAGTCGATGAAGAAAGTAGCAGGTACATTGAAACTGGATCAAGCGGCTTTCCGTGAATTGGAGGCATTTGCAAAGTTTGGTTCTGATTTGGATGCGGTTACTTTAAATGTAATTGAAAAAGGAAAACGTAACGTTGAAATCCTTAAGCAAGCTGAAAACGATCCATTTAAGGTTGAAGACCAGATCGCGATCATCTATTGTGGTTCCAAGAACTTATTAAGGGATGTTCCTGTTGAAAAAATAAAAACATTTGAAAGAGATTATATCGAATTGTTGAACGCGAAACACAGAGGTATTTTAGACACATTGAAGTCAGGTAAATTGACCGATGAGGTTACTGATACTTTGGAACGTGTTTGTAAAGACCTTTCTGCAAGTTATAAAGGGTAATATCCCCATCTAACTTCCCTAAAGGGGAAGAAGGATCTATATAAGATAAACAAGTCCTTTCCTTTGGAAAGGATTTAGGATAGGAAAAATGGCAAACTTAAAAGAAATACGTAATAGAATATCGTCGGTATCTTCAACGATGCAGATAACAAGTGCCATGAAAATGGTGTCTGCTGCAAAATTGAAAAAGGCCCAAGATGCGATTACCGCAATGCGTCCTTATGCCAACAAGTTGACTGAGTTATTACAAAGCTTAAGTGCGACTTTAGATGCAGATTCAGGAAGCAAGTATTCTAGCCAGAGAGAAGTGAACAATGTTCTTGTCATTGCAATCACATCTAACAAAGGATTGTGTGGGGCATTTAATACAAATGTCATTAAGGAAACTATACGACTTTCTAATGAGGAGTATGCCGGTAAAAAAGTGTCTGTAGCAGCAATCGGGAAGAAAGGGAATGATATTTTGTCTAAAACTTTTGATGTCGTTACTAATGATAGCCCTGTTTTTGATGATTTGACTTTTAACAATGTTGCTGCAATAGCGGAAGAATTAATGAAAAAGTTTGTTGAAAGCGAATTTGATAAGATCATATTGGTTTACAACAGGTTCAAGAATGCTGGAACACAGATCGTTATGACTGAACAATTCTTGCCGATTGTTCCTATGGAAGGTGACGCACATACCAATGCAGATTATATTTTCGAGCCTTCAAAAATCGAAATTATTGAACAACTGATTCCGAAGTCATTGAAAACGCAGCTTTTTAAAGGTGTTAGGGATTCTTTTGCAAGTGAACATGGCGCTCGTATGACAGCGATGCATAAAGCAACAGACAATGCGACAGAGCTCAGGGATCAATTGAAATTGACATATAATAAAGCGCGTCAAGCTTCAATTACCAATGAGATCCTTGAAATTGTTGGTGGTGCGGAAGCACTAAATAATTAGGCGCAGCCAAATTACTTTATACGCGAGGCACTAAATAATTAGGCGCAGCCAAATTACTTTATACGCGAGGCACTAAATAATT
>CBESOB010000066.1:0-13512 GCA_965530995.1 uncultured Flavobacteriaceae bacterium | reverse complement strand
TAATTATGAAAAAAATATATAACTTATTAATTTTAACAATTGCTAGTACTAGCATGCTGTTCTTCTCTTGTGAGACTATAGAGCTCGAACAGGTTGACAACCCGAACGCTTTGACGCCTGCACAGTCGGATCCAGCGTTCTTATTCAACAGGATACAAATGGAATATTTGTTTACTGTGTCATCTTTCAATGGTCACGGAGGACGTTTATCTAGAGGTGAGTATCTAGGTAATTCAGATTATTTCAACTATGCTGGTTCTGGTGCACTTAGTGGTGCTTGGTCCAATTTCTACGCTGATATGTTACCAGACATCGCTGCTTTAGAGGCTATTGATGGTGCAAATGAAAATCTTGATCTGTCAACCAATATTGCAGTCGCTCAAATTATGGAAGCGCATTTAATGACATTGTTTGTTGATTATCTAGGAGACATCATTTGGTCAGAAGCGACTAATCCAATTGACTTCCCGAATCCAAACTTAGATGACGGTGCTAGTGTTTATGCTGCAGCTGATGCTTTATTGGATGATGCAATTTCAAAACTTGCAGCTGATGCGCCTTTAGTTGGAACCGACCTTTATGGCGGACCTGATTGGGTTAGAGTAGCTAATACCATCAAAATGAGAATCGACTTGAATCTAGGTAATGATATGGATGTAATTAACGCCACTAATGCCATTACTGATGCTGCTGACGATTTCCAATTTAGGTATGGCACTAATCTATTACAACCAGATAATCGTCATCCAGATTACCAACAAGATTATCAAGATACCGGTGCTGATAATTACACATCTAATTGGTTAATGAATAATATGGCTGGTACTTGGGGAGATTTCTTTCAAGATGATGATCCAAGAAGACGTTATTATTACTATAGACAAAATGCACTTACTCCTGGAGGTCAAACTCTTTTAAATAGAACAACAGATAATGCCTTTTTTGTTTTGACTGCAAGTGAAAATGCTCAAACATTAGAATGTTCAGGTAACACGATTTTTCCACACTTAGAGTTTACTCCTGAGGAAGATTATTGGTGTTCTGTAAAACTTGGCTATTGGGGTAGAGATCATTTCAATAATGAAGGTACACCTCCAGATGGTGATGTAAGAACTACAAGTGGTGTTTATCCTGCAGGTGGTTTGTTTGATGATCATAATGATTACATGACATGGGATGGTGGTGCTGACCAAACTTTCGTAGGATATTTTCAAGCTGGCGTGTTCCTTGGAGCAGGTGGTGGTGGAGCAGGTATAGAGCCTATCTATTTATCTCATAATGTTGATTTCATGAAGGCTATTGCAGCAATGAATATGTCTAATCCTACATTGGCAGCAACATATCTAGAATCAGCGTTGACTAAATCAATTTCTAAAGTACAATCATTTGGTGCATTGGATCCAACAGGTGATCTTACAATGGCACCAGATGCAACTAGAGTTGCGGATTGGATAGCAGATAAAATTGCTGATTTCAATGCTGCACCTTCTGAGTCAGCATTGGATGGAAATGGTTTCCCAGTTGAAAAAGACAAAATGGATATTTTAGGTGAAGAATATATTACTGCTTTATATGGTGGTGGTGCTGACCTTTTCAATTTCCTTAGACAAACTGGATATCCAAGAACTTTACCTAGAGGATGGGAACCTAATAGAGGTCCTTTCCCAAGAACGTTCTTGTACCCAGGTAATGAAGCTTCTACGAATCCAAACGTCATACAAAGAACAGATACTCAAACTAGAGTATTCTGGGATGAAGGTGTTACTAACCCAGCTAATTAATAAAAGTAATTATGAAAAATATATTTAAAATTTTATCAGTTGTTGCAATTGTCTTCGCATTCAATTCTTGTAAAGACAGTTCAAACACAGTTGACGATGTTCTCAACTACGAAACTGGTGCCATATTGAGAACAATAAGCGTAGATAACGCTGTATTGAACTCAAGTGATCCAGATTCACCTTTCATCGTTCAAGTTGAAGAACAAGATGAACAAGATGGAGGCTTATTTGCATCTGTAGAAGTATATGCTAGGATAAGTGACTTAACTCCTGATAATGGTACAACACCTTCAGTTAATACATTTGTTAAATCCATTCCAGCTTCAGAATTCGCAATTGGACCAGTTGGCCTTCCTAGAGGAACAGTTTCTGCTACTTTTGGAGAAATGAGTGCTGCCATGGGATTAAGCCCTGGCGATTTCTTCCCTGGAGATGTCTATATTATTGAGTTAAGAGTTGTATTAACCGATGGTCGTACTTTTGGAGCAGATAGTGCTGGTGCATCAGTTACTGGTGGTTTCTTTTCGTCTCCTTTCGCTTATAATGCCTTATTGACATGTACTCCTTCACCAGGAGACTACGTAGTTGATATGCATGATTCATTTGGTGATGGATGGCAAACTGATGCTGGTAATGGTGGATCTGGTATCACCGTGGATATTACGCTTGCTGATGGGTCAACAATTGTTGAAGAAGTTGGTATGTGTTCTCCTTATGGTGCAGACAACGTTGGAACTTTCCTAGATGGAAATGCAGCTACTGTATTATGTTCTGGCCCTGCTAGTACTTCTTTCTTTGATGCTACAGCTACAGTAACTGTTCCTGTTGGTGCAAGTGGTGCAAACTGGTCGTTCCCAGGAGATCAATATGGTGAAATATTCTTTGAAGTGTATGCTCCAGATGGATCGTTACTATTTGCTTCAGGAGACCCAGGTAGTGCTGCTCAAGGATTATTACCAATAACATTCTGTTTGTAGAACTTAATATTATCATACAGATTTAAATAAATTATATTTATTAAAAAACCTCCAAAATAAATTTTGGAGGTTTTTTGTTTTTGTTACTTTGTACTCTCAATTTAAATCTTTCTTATACAATACTATGAAGTCCTATTCACTTCTTTTACTCATACTTATACTTATTGGCCTAACTAGCTGTAAGAATGATCCAACTGAAAGTCAACAAATAATAAATTCAAATAGTGAAAAGAGTGAGGATGATCTATCTATCAACATTATTTTTCAAAAAGTGTCCCCTTCTTCTAGCAATATTACTTTTAACAATACTATAGAACATAATATCAGTACTAAAGAAAACTTATTTGATTACGACTTCTTCTATAATGGTGGCGGTGTAGGTATCGAAGACATTAACAATGACGGTCTAAAGGATATATTTTTCTGCGGGAATCAAGTCCCCAATAAACTCTACTTGAACAAAGGCAATCTGGTTTTCGAAGATATTACCGAATCTTCAAAAATCAATACAAACAAACAATGGTCCAACGGCGTTACATTTGCCGATGTAAATAATGATGGATGGATGGACATCTATGTATCCCAAGGTGGTCCTAAGGCCAAAGAAGAAAGACGAAACATTTTATTGATCAATCAAAAAGATAATACCTTTAAAGAAGACGCTGAAAAATTCGGTCTGGACGATACAGGGATTAGCACCCAATCGGCTTTCTTCGATTTTGATAAGGATGGTGATCTGGATTGTATTGTCATGAACGAGAATGATTATTATGGTACAGATCCTTCAACATTCTATAGAATACTGAGCGATAAACAAAAACTTAAGGATAACTCCAGTCATTTATACCGAAATGACAAAGGAATATTCAAGGATATAACTGAGCAAGCGGGACTACTTAAACCAACCTTTGGCCTCGGGCTTTGCGTGAGTGATATTAATAATGACAACTGGTTAGACATTTACATCGCCAATGATTATTATGTACCAGATGCTCAATACATCAATAACAAAAATGGGACATTTACTGATGCCATAAAAGATAACACTAATCAAGTGTCTTTTTACGGTATGGGTGTTGATATCGGCGATATTAATAATGATGCCCTTCAAGATATTTTTGTTTTGGATATGGCATCCAGTGATCATATTAGATCCAAGACTTTAATGGCATCCATGAACGAGGATAACTTTAAACTATTGGTAAATACCCTAGATCTTCAGCACCAATACATGTTCAATTCCCTTCAACTCAATATGGGCAATAATAAGTTCAATAATATTTCGCAACTGACTAAAATGTCAAAAACCGATTGGAGTTGGGCCGGACTTATGATGGATGTTGATAATAATGAGACACGGGATATATTCGTAACGAATGGGTATAGGCGTTATGCACTTGATAACGATGTACGGATGAAGATCCTAGATACTAAAAGGCAATATCAAGGTAACGTCCCGCTTAATATCAAAGAAGATATCTATAAAAGCTTGCCCTCTGAAAAATTACCCAATAAATTATTCGTTAATCACGGTGATCTAAAATTCACTGACGAATCCTCTAGAACTGGAATCACGGATCCTACTTTTTCCAATGGTGCCGCCTATGCCGATCTAGATAATGATGGTGATCTGGATCTAGTGATCAATAATATCGATGAAAATGCTTTCTTATATAAAAATACAAGCGATAAAGATGTCAATGGAAATTACCTTAAAGTGAGATGTGCCGGTGGGTTATCGGAGTCGTTTGCAAAAGTAACCATCAAATATCAAGGTAAAGAACAATTTCGTGAAATAAAGAGAGTGAGAGGCTATCTTTCATCGGTTGACGATATTGCTCATTTTGGGCTCTCAGGAAACAAGATCATTGATACCGTTTCTGTTACTTGGCTGAACGGTAAAACTGAAGAGGTATATAATGTTGCATCAAACCAGACCATAACGTTTAATGAAAATGACGCGTTGATCAATTCCTCTAGAATTGCAGATACTACTATTCCTGTTTTTAAAAGAATTAACAATGGTTTAGTAAACTTCAATCATAGTGAGAATGACTATAATGATTTCACCAAAGAAGTACTACTCCCCTATAAACAATCATCGTTGGGTCCAATTGTAACTAAGGGCGATGTCAATAGTGATGGCAAAATTGATCTATACATCAGTGGTGCGTCAGGACAAGCAGGAGAATTATTTGTGCAATCGAGCACTGGTTTCATCAAGCAGAACATTCCTGTTTTTCTGAATGATGCAGTTCACGAGGATCTGGAAGCACTATTTTTTGATGCCGACAACGATGGTGACCAAGATCTGTATGTGATTAGTGGGGGTAACGAATTCAAGGAGTTCTCTCCGCTTTATAAGGACCGCTTATATTTGAATGATGGTCAAGGAAAATTCTCTAAATCCAATCAAAGTTTCTATAACTCAAGTGGGAAATCGGTAACTAGTATCGACTACGACAATGACGGTGATTTAGATATTATTGTAGGTAATAGAATTATTCCTCAAAAGTATCCTATGCATTCAGAATCCATTATTTATCAAAACATTGATGGTAAGTTCAAGAATGTGGCTTCATTAATTGCTCCGGAACTCAGGGACTTTGGTATGATCAATAAAGTAATAACCACTGATTTCAACAATGATGGTTGGCAGGATTTTATTGCCGTTGGTGAGTGGACTCATATAGGGATGTTCCAAAACAACAATGGTAATTTCAAGGACGTTTCAAAAGACTACGGCGTCGATAACCAGAAAGGCTGGTGGTTCTCAATCATCGAAACTGATCTAAACAAGGATGGCTTCAAAGATTATGTTGTGGGCAATGTTGGTGAGAATATAAAATTTAAAGTCAGTGAAGATCAACCTTTACGAGTTTATGGAGATGATTTTGATGATAATGGCACTCATGACATTGTACTAAGTAGCAAATACAAAGGCAAGTTCGTGCCTGTTAGAGGTAAAGAATGCTCTACACAGCAGATGCCATTTATTTCTGAAAAATTCCCTACATACAACGAGTTCGCCAATTCTACTTTGGAAGACATTTATGGCGATAAGATTCATACGGCCTATCAAAGAGAGGCTAACCAGTTTAAGTCTCTTGTACTCTTGAATAATGGAAATGGTTCTTTCAATACCATTGAATTACCTAATATTGTACAAACGCTTCCTGTGTTGAGTATGGATATTCTTGACTATAATAAAGATGGTTATGAAGACTTGGTTCTTGCAGGTAATATATATGATACAGAAGTTGAAACACCAAGATTAGATAATCCTTTTGCACTAATTCTTCAATCGAATCAGAAAGATGGGTATACTCCTATTCTACCCAAAGACTCTGGCCTTTATATATCAGGTGATGTAAAATCCGTAGCGTCATTACAGCAAGGAAAAGAATCATTACTGATTTTTGGTGAAAACAATCGTCCTGTCGAAATATTCAAGATGAACTAGCACGACTCTTGATTGTTCATTTACATTAAATCATTTGCTCAGGTATCAAGAATTTAGTTATGAATCTTTCATACATTTGCCCTCATGGACGAAAGCACACAATTTTTTGGTATGCGAGCCGTTATTGAGGCTATTAACTCTGGAAAGAACATAGATAAGGTTTTTATTCAAAAAGGCCTTAGAGGTGAGTTATATCAAGAATTAGATTTGCTGTTACGCAAAAATTCGATTAATTCATCATTTGTACCTATAGAGAAGCTAAATAGGCTGACCAAAAAGAATCATCAAGGTATTGTTGCAAGTATATCTCCAATAGAATTTCATGATCTAGACGAACTGGTTATTGCAACCATTGAATCTGGAGAAACACCTTTGTTTTTATTACTGGACCAAATTAGTGATGTCCGAAATTTTGGAGCGATCATGCGAACGGCGGAGTGCACTGGCGTCCATGGTATCATCATACAAAAAAGAGGCGCTGCACCCATTAATGGAGATACCATCAAGACTAGTGCAGGTGCTGTTTTCAATATTCCGATTAGCAAGGTCGATCACATTAAAGATGCGATGTTCCATCTGCAGGCTTCAGGAATTAAAGTTATCGCTGCCACGGAAAAGACTGAAAATTTACTTTACGATATATCCTTTAAGGAACCTTGCGCCATCATCATGGGTTCTGAAGGCCAAGGTATAACACCTTCCATCTTAAAACTTTGTGATGATACCGCAAAATTACCCATTAAAGGGTCTATTGAATCATTGAATGTCTCTGTAGCTTGTGGGGCCTTTTTATACGAAGTAGTTCGCCAACGTATCTAATCCTTATCTGGCTTGAAATAATATTTCACATCAATGTCATTTGTTGGTTCTTCCTCTAAGCGTTCGATAAAATTTCCATCTTCATCAAAATGCTTCATGAAATCATCCTCCTCTTCATTATAATGCTCTTGTTCCCAGATATATTTTTTAGGTTTGGCTATTTCTTTCTTGAAAACCAATGCGAAAAATAATCCGGTGATCATACCACTTAAATGCCCTTCCCAAGAAATTCCTTCTTTAATGGGTAGTGTACCCCAAATCATACTTCCGTAAAGAAATACAACTATCAAAGACAACGCAATTAATCTATAGTGTTTGGCAAATATTCCTTTGAAAAATGTGAAACTCACAAGAACATAGATCAATCCACTAGCACCAATATGATTTGCCGGTCTCCCTATGATCCATGTTAATAATCCCGAAAGTAGTATCCCAAAAATGAGCACCTTCCAAGCGATTTTTCTATAGAAATAAAATAATGCTACCGATAAAACGAATAAAGGAATCGTATTATGGTACAAATGTTCAATACCGCTATGAATAAATGGGCTGAACACGATGCCACGGAGCCCTACAAGACTCCCAGGATGTATACCATATGAATTAAAAACAACATCAAATCTTATTTCGAACCAAAATACAAGCCATATCAACAACACAAAAAGTATTGGGTAGGCCACTACTCCAGTTGAAAACTTAAAATGATGCTTCTCATTCATTCCATAAATTTAGATATTACACTACAATAAATCATCCAATTATCGTTTTAGTGAAATATTGTCACAACCTTTCGTAATTTTACGTCATGAACGAGCCATTAGCAGAGCGTTTGCGTCCAAGAACATTAGACGATTATATCAGCCAAAAACATTTGGTTGGAAAATCTGGTGCTTTGACCCAGCACATAAAGCAAGGGCTTATCCCATCCATGATCTTGTGGGGACCGCCCGGTATTGGTAAAACTACCTTAGCGAATATCATTGCCGAAGAATCCAAACGACCATTTTACACTTTAAGTGCCATTAACTCTGGTGTTAAGGATGTCAGAGAGGTTATTGACAAGGCCAAACAAAGTGGGGGCCTATTTACCACAAAGAACCCCATATTATTTATCGATGAAATTCATAGATTCAGTAAATCGCAGCAAGATTCATTACTCCAGGCTGTTGAAAAAGGCTGGGTAACATTGATTGGAGCCACAACCGAAAATCCCAGTTTTGAGGTGATTCCTGCCTTATTATCACGTTGTCAGGTGTATATATTGAATTCATTCGATAAAAACGATTTAGAAACCCTACTGAAGCGTGCCATAGAAGAAGACGAACATATTTCAAGGAAAACCATAAAACTCAAGGAAACAGATGCCTTGCTTCGTTTATCAGGTGGAGATGCCCGCAAATTATTAAACATCTTCGAATTGATCGTCAATTCTGAAAATGGTAAAACGGTGACTATTACAAATGATGCCGTTCTCGAGAAAGTTCAGAATAATACGGTTCGATATGACAAGACAGGCGAACAGCATTATGATATAGTCTCAGCTTTTATTAAATCCATTAGGGGAAGTGATCCAAATGCTGCCGTATATTGGCTGGCAAGGATGGTTGAAGGCGGTGAAGATGTAAAATTCATAGCTCGGCGTATGTTGATTCTTGCAAGTGAAGATATAGGTAATGCGAATCCTACAGCCTTGGTCATTGCCAATAACACTTTTCAAGCCGTTTCAGCCATTGGTTATCCAGAATCGCGTATCATTTTAAGCCAATGTGCCACTTATTTGGCCAGTTCTCCCAAAAGCAATGCAGCGTATCAAGCCATCGGCAAGGCGCAACAATTAGTTAAGGAAACAGGGGATCTATCCGTACCATTATCCATTAGGAACGCCCCAACCAAACTCATGAAAGAACTTGGTTATGGTGACGATTACAAGTACGCTCATAATTATGAGCAGAATTTCACTGCGCATGAGTTCTTACCGGATGACGTTAAGAATACCAAACTTTACGACCCAGGCAATAACGCACGTGAAAACGCACAAAGAGATTTCCTAAGACAACGTTGGAAGGATAAGTATAACTATTAGCCGTTGGCCGTTAGAACTTAATATTGATCAGTTTAATTTCTGTCTTACCATTTATACTTTCGGACATATACCAAAATCCATCTTCTTTATACACAATGGCATTTTGACCTTTTACGATATAGGTGTTTTGCTTTCCTGTATTGTACAAAGTCATAATGATCTTTGGTGTACCGTCAACCACCTGGTATCCATCATCAATAGGTTGAGCATACATTATATTACTCTCTAAATCTTTAGTCGATGGCTTTTCTTTCTTTTTAGGTTTAACAACTTGTGTGCCAACGATTATTTTGGCAGGGGCATTACTATTGGTTATGACTTCCGGTTCTATCGATTTTTCAGTTGTTACCATAACCTCATTCTTAACTGGCTCAACGGACTCCGTCTCGGGAGACCCTTGAGATTTTTTGCCATTATATTCATAATTAACATCTGCCAATTCATCCATAGCATCTCTCAAGGCCAAATGATAAGCCTTACTGTATTCTTTCTCACGCGTTTGCCCGATTTCAGTTTTATATACCAATTCGTTTTTACAATCGTACATTTCAAGCTGTAGTTTTGTTTTAAGCACGGAGCTATGTTCAACCACATAAGCACGTAATTCTATGCAATTATTATCCTTAATGTCTGAAGGAAAAGGTTCATCGACCATGATCGCATTAAAACCATATTTCTCAAATAAGAATTTTGTCAATGAATTCAATTGAAACATATCAGGTTCTTTAAAGAATTCAAATTTTGTAGGTACAATTACATACTTATAATCGTTAAGGTTTTTTTGTGAGTACGTGGATGTCAATCCAAAACAACAAACAATTAGAAGAAGTACTATCTTATTCATTTTTATTAAATATTAAGTTAATTCCTAAATGTAAAGATACACTTTGTGCGTGTGTGAGGTTTTGCAATTCAAAAAAAAATATTAACCATGTACTAAGCGAGCAATATTACTTCTTAAAAATATCCCTTCAGCTCCAAAAGGTCGGTCACCTGTTTGATCTCGGAACCAATCTGCTCATTATGATAGTTATAACATATGGCATCAAACCCATAATCCAAAGCACCTAGAATATCAGCCTCATAATTATCCCCGATCATTATACTGGTGTCAGGGTTGGCTCTAGAAAGGTCGAAAGCATGGCTAAAGATCTGAGGATTCGGTTTCTTGACGCCTACCATTTCTGAATCTGTGACCGTATCAAAATAATGAAAAATGTTTGAGCTTCGCATCTTACGCTCTTGTACTTCTCGAAAACCATTGGTTATGATATGAAGTTTATAATTCGGCCTTAAGTACTCCAACAATTCTTCACTTCCTTCCAATAAATGGTCAAACGATGCTAGATATTCAATATAATCCACTGATAGTTTATTGATCATGAAGGGCTCAATAGCCATATTCAATGTATTAAAAACATCGTTCAATCTAGCAAAACGCAGAGATTCTTTATCTATCTTATTTTCCCTATAAAGTTTCCAGTACTCCAGATTCTTGGGTTCATATACTGCTAGGAACTCACCAAGGTGAATATCAATCCCATTCATTTTAAAGATCTTATCGAAAGTCAATCCGGAATTTCTATCAAAATCCCATAGTGTGTGATCTAAGTCAAAAAATATGTCTGTGATATGGCTAAGCTTCATTCTGAGAATCTATTATTGCATTGAATAATTCCTTAAACCCTTTCCATTTTGGTTCATCTGAAAAAGTGTAATTATGAAATAATGGCGTAAATATACCATTCACTTTTTTTATTTCGTGTATCACCTCATGCAATGTTTTCTCTTTATCCAATAACGAGTTATGCTTCAATAGTGCTGTATCAATTACATGAAACGTGTTTATCAACAGCGGCGTTTGAGTTTCGTAATCCATATCATAGAACAGGAAAGGAGTACACGTCCCAGCCCTAAAACCTATTTTATTGACATAGCCCATGGTATAATCTTCCTTGATCTCTAGCTCTACCAAATGCCTATATGATTCAGGTAGGTTTAGTTTTGAGAAGGAATGGCGAGAACTTTCCAAAGGTGTATTTATGACCTCTTCCATGGTTTTCTTCTCCTCTTTTAAGAGTTCTAGATCCTCCAGTGCAAAGAAGGACACCTTCAAGCCAACCTTACAATAATCTGCCACCGATTTAATAAGCGACACAAAATTCCTATTGTAAATATTGATATTCTTGTCGTAGGTGGAATAACTACCAATTAGAAAAAAGAAAATGAACTTATTCTTACTTTGCTTTTGCCTATTGACAATATAACTAAAGGTATTAAATGGGTCTTTCTTGAATCCGAATAATACTGAATATCGTTGATACAATCTTTTGAATTGGAAATGACCCAAATCAGACAATGTGCCTCCAATTGTGCGCATAATACCCTTTTGCTTAAAATCGTAAGCCATGGGCACATCGATGATGGGTTTTATCTGATAGCTCCGTTTCGTAGGAACAAAATCTGGATAGAAAGACCGTAAAACAGTCAAGAATCTATAGGCCCAAATATCAACAACAGGTTGATGTAAGAATCCATTCTTCTGTGCGATACTTTCCTCGGCAATAAACCTACCGTAATCATCGGTTACATGTGGCAAATACTCCTCATAACGCGTTAACAAATAGAAAGACGCTGCGAATATATCATATGGGAGATGACTCATATCACCAGTAGGGAAAAAGCATTTTGTATCACCCCAATCGTTTACATTGATTGTTAAAAATGCCAATCCTTGTTCATGCAAGAGATCATGGCTCCTAATAAATAATTCTTTAGCTAATGGCTTTTTTGCATAGGACATCTTTAGTCCGTCATGGGCAATGAACTCTTCTATCGTAGAGGTAAAACTCACAGGAATACTCAAGATCCTTGTACAGATCTGCTTGAATATGAACTTGACCCTTGGCGTTACTTTATGTGTATATACCAATAACATTTACAGCAGGTTGTTATCGGCAAAGCTAAAATAACTTGCTTCGGTTACAATGATATGATCGAGTACTTTTATGTCAAGGCTTTCGCCGGCCGTTTTCAGTTTAGTAGTCAATTGTTTGTCTGCCGTACTTGGTTTCAAAGTGCCAGAAGGATGATTATGCACTAGGATAATGCCCACGGCTCCAAGCTCAATGGCCTTTTTCATGACCAGACGAACATCAACCAAAGTACCGGTGATACCACCTTTACTCAATTGATTTTTTTGGATGACCTTATTGGAATTATTTAGATAAATGATCCAAAACTCTTCATGTGGCAATTCACCAAGAATAGGTTGCATCAATTCAAAAACGGATTCGCTAGAAGTAATTTTCTCCTTCTCTAGAGCTTCCTCTCCCCTGCGTCGTCGTCCTAATTCCATAGCTGCAGCAATAGTAATGGCCTTTGCTTCGCCGATGCCCTTGAATTCCATGAGTTGCTTAATGGATAATTTTCCGAGATCTGTGAGGTTATTATTTGCGCTTGCCAAAATTCGCTTGCAAAGTTCTACAGCACTTTCATTCCTGCTGCCCGAACCAATCAAAATCGCTACTAACTCGGCATCACTTAATACTGCCTTGCCTTTATAGAGCAATTTCTCACGTGGTTGATCGTCTTGCGACCAATTCTTTATGGAAAATGAGGTTGGTTTTTCGGCCATTGATAGCTTTTGCATAAAGATAGAAAACTTGATCTAAAAAATTTAGTTTTTAGATCCCACTGTGTTATCGGGATTAATTCAATTTACACTATTGGATTTACCTAATAGCTCTTCAATAGTGAATTTCATTAATAAATTGTAATTTTAATCGAACTACTACTAACTAATAGTCGCATGAGAACCATTTTCAATGAGGTTGTTTACAAAGACATTGTAAATCGAATAAATAATCTAAACGAAGATTCTAAACCACAATGGGGAAAGATGAATGTAGGTCAAATGACGTGGCATTGCCAAGCACCACTAAACATCATCTTGCAAAAAAACGATTATGGCATGAAATCGAATTGGCTCATTAACCTATTATTCAAAAAATCCTTGTATAGTGATACTCCTTATAAAAAAAACGGTATGACAGCAAAAGCCTTTAAAACACTAGAAATTAAGGATTTTGCCGCTGAGAAAAACCAGTTGATTTCGCTTCTAAATGAATTACATGAGCAACGTGAAAAAACAGACTGGGCACCACACCCATCATTTGGCAACTTCACCAAAGATCAATGGGGTAAAATGCAATACAAGCATTTAGATCACCATTTGAGGCAATTTGGAGTTTAGTGTTTTTAATAAAAAAATCGGCCCCTTTGAAGGGGTGGCTTATGGCACAAAATGAATAAACTGCTCAGCAGTTATTTTGGGACATTTGCCGTTAACTATAAAAAAATGGCATTTAGATCACCATTTGAGGCAAT
>CBESOB010000065.1:0-13534 GCA_965530995.1 uncultured Flavobacteriaceae bacterium | reverse complement strand
TTGTAATAACAATGCATAAACGGCTTCAGTCGTTGCCTTGGTGGTTTTCCACTGATTGGTTTGCTTGTTTTTAAGAAGCCAGATCTTAAGGTTGTCAATGGTTTTTGTATCATTTTCAATTTCAGAAAATGCTTCTATGAGCAATGCTTGTGTTTCAATCGGCGCTTGATACCAATACCAGGAATTAGTATTCTCTTTCCAATACATGCCAAGCTCTTGAGAGGTAATGCTGTTCTCTTTCAATGAGCGGAGTATTTGTTTTGCGGTTTTCGAATCATCCATACGTTCCATGACAAGGGCCATCAATCCCTTAGCATACAAAGAACGTTTTAACCAATATGTCTGGATCTGGGATTTGTAGTAATCCGTGATCTTAACAACCTCATTCGATTTATTGACTTCAGGATAAAAACTACGCATATACAGATAATGTAATTGTGTGTAGCTCAAATGGTCTTTGCTTAGATCTACGTTTTTATATTTTTGGAGGTCCTTGTATTCTCGGACGAATTCGGCATCTAGATAGTTGATCGCTTTCTCGACCATAGACATCTCTGCAGAGCCTGTCCTGAGCCCAGACGAAGGGCTTGATGTGACATCAAGATGCTTCAAGTGTCCAAAACCAGTGATGATATGTTGTGTGATATAACGATTATGTCGTCCACCATTAAACCATGACCAAGCGCCAGATGGTAATTGATTACTTTCTAACTTACGTTTAGAAGAGGCCAATTCATTCCTCATTTTATTCATGTCGAACAATAAGGCAATACGCTTCTTCTGCTCTGTTTCACTTTGGGCATCACGTAACCAAGGGGTTTCTTGAATGAGAAGAGACTTGAGTTCTTGATTCTTTTCTAAGTTAGAAAGTAATGCATCTGTATTTCGCCACTGATTGAACACTTCCTGGATCCTCGGATTACTTTTAGCTATATGGCTAGCCAATGCATTGGCATAATAACGAGAGAATATTTGCTCATTGCATTCATAAGGGTACTCCATCAAATATGGTAAAGCTTGCACTGCATACCAAGCAGGATTGGAGGTCATTTCTAGGGTTAATTGATGGTGCTTCAAGCTCGTTGAGGTAGTGTTCTTCAATTTATATAAGGTGAAGGTCTTGGTTTGGTTGGAACGCACCCACATTGGCATGGTTTCGGTCACCAACATTCGGTTGGATAATACTGGCAGGGCATTCTGTTCGCCATCACTGTAGTCGCCAGCTTTGGCTATGACCTTGTATTGAACAGCCTGCACATCGTCCGGAATACTCAAATTCCAGGATACTTGCGTGTTACCACTCGCAGCGACAGTAAAGGTTTTGTCATTGGAGGTATTTGCCAGTTTGCTATCAATGGCATTACCAGTTACAGCATCAAATAATTGCAATATGGCGTTTCCTGAAAGTGACTTCTCAGACAGATTAGCAATTTTTGTACTCATGGTTATTTGGTCACCTGCGCGTAAAAAACGGGGTGCATTAGGAATGACCATCAATTCTTTTTGGGTAACCGTTTCTAGGCTTGTAATGACGCTTTCCAATTTCTTGGTGTGCGCTAGTAGTTGCAGGTTCCATTGTGTCAAGGCCTCAGGTGTTGTAAAACTGAAACTTACATTGCCTTCTTTATCCGTCTGCAACTGCGGAAAGAAAAACGCTGTTTCTTGAAGGTTCTTACGAATTGTGACACCTGAGAAATCAGTTTTTTTCAACTCACTTGATGAAGCCCCGTCCGCTAAGGATTCACCAACATTTGATTGCTCAATAACTGATTCTTCCACTTCGGCTTCATCATTAAGTGCTATTGCCTGCGAAGCAGAGACTTTTGGAACACTCAATATAACACTTTCGTTCATGACACCAAGTCTATCTCTTTTCATGCGATAACTATTCCCAAAATACAACCCAAACCAATTCAACTGGTCATATTGTTGTTGCTTGTTATAGCCTCTTTCTATCTGAGGTAAATACACCCTAAACCCTTTTTGTCCATAACTTCTTTGCGCATTTCTGGCAAGCCTTGAATAATAATTCGGCCTATTGAACGGATTGAAATTCCATGAATGTGGTTTGAATTGATCTAGGGAGGCATCATACATACTCGCTAATAATTCAGCAGCCACTTGTTCTCCTTTAGGCCCTTTTATTTTAAAACTCCAAGTTTCATCGGTACCTGGTTTTAATTTATCTCTAAAGGTCATGGTTTCTATCTCTAGGTCTGTCTTTGGATACGGCACCGAAATGGTGGTCGTTCCTCGCAGGTAGCTATTATAGGCTGAGAGGCTCGTGTGAATTGCAAAGCCACCAATATCGTCGTTGCTAACAGGAATGGAGATGGTTTTCTTGTTATTATTCAGTTGTACAACATGCGTACTGACGATATTTCCATCTTTTTCCACATCAACGGTAACTAATAAATCTTTAGCCGCAGAAGCCAGTGTCACTAAGACGGTATCCCCAATAGTATACGTTGATTTTTTGTGCGTGATCTTGAATAGTTCAGAATCGGCCAAAGTCTTGTCATCATTACTATACAAAGTTGTTCTAGCAACATCCTTAACCACTTGCCCGAATTTATCCTTGGTTTCCAGTTCGATGACATATTGCCCAGATGCCCAGCGTTTCATAGTCCCTAATGCCAGTTCTATATTATTATCCGTGTCGAACGACTTATCGAATACCAGGTTCCCTTTTTGCCATGTGTTGCTGTTATGCTCATCTTTATAGGGGTCATGAGGGAATAATTCCTTGAATTCAGCTTCAGACAGATTAGGATAATCGGGCGCCGCCCAAGGTCTAGGTCGCAATACCTGCTCAGGGGCGATGAGCTTGTATATTTTTACGCTTCCTTCAGCTGGAACGAATTCTCCATTAAGGTTCTCCGTGGTAATTGTGAGGTTATGATCTTTATTGGCTTTATCTAGGTTATCGGCAATGCCAATATTGACTGTCAAAGCATGATAACCAACATTCACTATGGTTGTGGCTCTTCGTGTTTCACCATTAATATCCGTTACATCGGCTATGACTTCATAATGAAATATTGGCAGGTCCTCCTTAGAGACGCTTTGATCCGGCATGGCCTTGAACATGATTTCATAGTCGCCATTCTCATTGGTGGTCACTTCACCATGTTCTATTTCTTGTGGTTCACTGTTAAAATAAGGTCTGTACCAATAGTACCATCGAGGATATTGCACTTTTCTGTGCACACGATACACCACCTTGGCATCTGTAATATTACTGCCAGCATAAGCTTTAGCTACCCCTTTAACTACAATTATATCATTGACTTTGAAGGTTTCAGTGACTGGATTGAATCTGGTTTCGAACTTTGGTCGTTTATACTCTTCGCAAGAGATCGATGCACTTGAATAAAGGCCTATATCTTTTGATCTTACCTCTAAAGTGAAATTACCCGTCAAGCCACCGGCTGGTAGAATGAATTCTCCATGAAATGACCCATAATCGTTCGTCTTGAACTTTAAGGTTTGAATGTCTTGGTTATTGGCATCTTTTAAGGTCACAGATACCCTTTCGTTCACCAACAAATTGGAGTCGCTACCTGTTTGTGAAATACCAATACCCTTAAAATAGATGGTTTGGCCAGGTCTGTAAATACTTCTATCAGTAAACAAGAAGGCATGATGTCTGGCTTGTTCTACATCGGTTCTTGTTCTTGAGTTAAAATAAAAATTATCAAAATATGCCTTTTGGCCATTTTTGGTAACGCTAATGTCGATGTTGCTATAATTATTTGAAGATTCTAGGGTGACCTGACCTAGTTTATCAGTGATCAATGTTTTATCAATGGTTTTAGCTTGGGCATATCGTTGTTTTCTGCTATTGAAGTTTATGGAGGCACCGAGTATGGGTTTACCATTATTCCTGTTGATCAGTTGATACACCTGTCTTCCATTATCCCTGCGCTCTGTAATTGCGAAATCTGTTACTTGAATAATACTGAAGGCAAATGTTTTGGTGTCATTTTTCTTCGGCGAGGCAAAAATCACAAAGTGTCCATTCAACAATTTAGGAATGACAATTTCTGTGGAATGGGTTTGATGATCGTGCTCATCTTTTAGGATAGTGGACCATTCGTTTGATGCATCCAATTTATTTAAAAACGTGATTTGGTCTTCTTTTCTATGTGTTTCTTGAAGGGTTTTTAATTTACTGTTTGAAAGTGGAAATACCTTAAAATGAAGCTGGTCAAAGTTCTTATAACGCAGCAGTACTTTAGAATTCTCATTTACAGGTACTACTTGTTCTGCTTTAATGCTTAAGCCTTTACTTAAGATTTCGTTCTTTAGTGATTTGCACTTATCAGCACCTATGCTTTTTGGGAATTTGTCTATGACCTTATTACAAATTTCCAGGGCCTCTTTGATTTTCCATTGTGGATCTGTAATAGAAAGATGATTGTAAGTCTGGCCATGTTGAGAATGAATATTGGCAATCTCATAGTCGTATAACGCCGATATATTATCATTACTGTGCAGCTCTGATTCTGTTTTCAAAGCTTCCAATAGCAGTGCGTCCTTCTTTGGGAACGTGGCATTTTCCTTTATATACAATAGTCGTTCTAGATTCACATCCGCCAAAGCCTTAGACGAGCCATCTTTAATATGAAATTGTATAAGGTCCTGATAGATTTTCAGGGCATTCAACTGAAGCGATGTCGAGTCTTTCGATGCTATTTTCAATTTTGAAAAAGTCAAGGCATCCTTTAAGAAGGCCTCTTCGCTGATCTCGAATTTATAAGCAGGCTTGGTAATCTGGTTTTCAGGTGTTTTATAAAACTGTAACGCATTATGATTCAAGAAGTCGAATAGCGTTGGCCTGAATTCCTTTGAGTTTTTTTGTGTATGTAAGATGTGATCAAACAATTCTAGACTGTTACGCTGAGCTAGTAGACCATTATTTAAGGAATTCTGATAGTGACTATGGATCTCCTCAAAAAGTGTTTGTAAGTCCCAAGTCCTGAAATCTTCGGCATCCAATTTGGTATCTGTGTTTGTGCGATCATAAAATTGCCATCTATTCTGTTGGAAATACTGCCAATACAAATTAGCAAGTACATTCTCCAGTAAATTTCTTGTTGGGAATTGACTTTTTGCTATTTCTGTTTTGAAATCATTAATGATCTTCAATTGTGCGTCTTCTTCCAATGTCAACGCATATTTACTTTGAAACATAAGCGTTTTGACCATCTGCACTGAATTATCATCGGCTTTGGCACGTGTTTTTATATTGGATACTGCTTCCGAAGCAGATTTTGTAAGACCTTCCTTCTCCAATTTCAAAACCTCCTGCCAAAGTTTATCGTAATTGTTGTAAATAGGGTCTTGTGCAGACGATGAATTTGAGAATAGTACCATTAAGATGAAAATTGATATATATTTAGTCATAATTTTATATTTGTTCTCAAAATTGGATAAAACTCCGGTCTTGAGCAACCACAAATGAGTGAATGGCCTTTATCAATGAGTAAAAAACCATTTATAAGGATCATGTAAAAAACACCCGATAATCGGGATTTAATTGTTTTAAACAAATATTATGCCTCAAACTCGTTCTTAAAATTTTAAAAAAATGTTTGAAGAAAGTGTTCAAGAATAAAGATAAAATTAATTTAGCTTTGCCTCGTTATAAATCTGTAGATGAATAGACTTTTTTTTATCATATTATTCTTTCCCCTATTAATGCTAGGGCAAATATCCTTATCTGAGGTTGAAATTCTTATCGATCAAAAGAAGTTTAGCAAAGCGGAAGTAGAATTGCGTGCATATTTAAAGCATGATTCGGCTAATAAATTGGCTAAAGAGTATCTGGGGGATGTTTATGGACATCAAAAAAACTGGGATGAAGCTATTGAAGCCTACAAGTCGTTAAGTGATGAAGAACCTAATAATGCCAATTATCATTACAAATATGGAGGTTCTTTAGGAATGAAAGTATTAACTATTAGCAAACTCAGGGCAGTTGGCTATATAGGAGACATTCGTAGGGAATTCGAAAAGGCTGCGGAGTTAGACCCAAACCATATCGATACACGATGGGCTTTGGTGGAATTCAATGTATCTGTTCCCGCAATCTTGGGAGGCACCGAGAAAAAAGCCTTGAAGTATGCTGAGCAATTAGAACAGTTATCTGAAGTTGATGGTCTTCTAGCAAAAGGGTATGTAGCTGAATACAGCGATAGACCTAATGATGCGGAGCGTTACTACAGGAAAGCCATTGAGGTTGGAGGTTCAGTGACCTGTTATCAAAAACTCACGGATTTTTATGAGAAAACGGCAAAACAACCGAAGAAAGCCATTGCCAATATTGAGAAGGCCCAAATAAAGCATAAGAGAAATGCCTTGCATTACCAAATAGGTAAAGTTGCTGCGGAGTATAACGTCGAACTTGATAAAGGAGAACAATGCCTAATAAAATATCTCGAAAATCATTCTGCCAAAGATGGTGTGCCTAAATCTTGGGCCTATTATAGATTGGCACAGATCAATAGACACAAAGGCAAGAAGGAAGAAGCACTTAAATGGGTCAATACTGCTATAAAGGCTAAATCTGATCTTAAGCCTGCACTCAGAGAGAAAGAGCTTATACTTTCCATGTAGTCCACTAAATATTATTGAATACCCCCGTGGAATTGATTAGATCAAGATTCACAAAATCATGTTAATTATTTTAAATTAATAGTAATACTATTATATTTGCAATCAAAATAAATCAATATGAGTAATTTACTTTCAAATATAAGAATTTCGGTGCCTGAGAAAATATTCTTGAAGGACCCTGAGTCCTCAGTATTAGGTAAGAAAATTGTAGAACAAGGTATTTTACTTATAGACGAGATAGGATTCGATGCATTTACTTTTAAAAAATTGGGCGTAAAAATTGGATCTAATGAAAGCTCCTTATATCGGTATTTTGAAAGTAAGCATAAACTATTGGTTTATTTAACCTCTTGGTATTGGGCATGGATAGAGTATCAGTTGGTATTTGGGACACACAATATATCAAGCCCCAATGAAAAGCTTAAAAAGGCCATTGACATAGTCACCGAAAAGATACAGCAGGATTCTACTTTTTCACACATAAACGAAATCATATTGAACAAGATCATTATCAATGAGTCTTCAAAATCGTATATGACCAAAGAAGTTGATGCTGAAAACCAAGAAGGGTATTTCAGGATATATAAGCAACTTATCATTCGGCTTAAGGACATGATTTCTGGAGTCAATCCTGATTATGAATATAGCTCTAGTCTAGCGAGTACCATAGTTGAAGGGGCCTTACATCAGCATTTTCTTAAGGATCATTTTACATCTATTACAGATTGCGATAAGTCCGTTACGCCAACAGAATTTTTCAAAAACTTAGTTTTTAACGCTATTAAAGCATAATCAAATGTCAAAAATAAAAGAAGTAATGACTCCTTGGCAACGTTTGGTAGGGCTCTTGAATCTCGAAAAAAAGGCAGTGAAGCAAGTGCTTTATTACGCTATTTTTTCAGGATTAGTTGCCTTGACCTTGCCTCTTGGAATACAGGCAATAATTAACTTAATACAAGGGGCTCAAGTTAGCACATCTTGGATTGTCTTAGTTGTTTTGGTAACCGTTGGAGTTGCTTTTGTGGGTATACTTCAATTAATGCAAATGCGTATTATAGAAACGATACAACAACGTATTTTTACAAGAGCATCATTCGAGTTTACATATCGCTTTCCAAAAATAAAGATGCAAGAGTTACGTCGCTATTACCCGCCAGAGCTAGCGAATCGTTTTTTCGATACACTAACTATTCAAAAAGGGTTAGCAAAAATTTTGGTGGACGTGCCATCAGCTGTATTGCAAATTATTTTTGCCCTCATTCTTCTATCTTTTTATCATCCGTTTTTCATTGCTTTTGGTATTCTGCTGTTGATACTTATCTATGTAGTTTTTAGATACACTGCGGAAAAAGGGATGGAAACTAGCTTGATGGAGTCTAAACATAAGTACAAAGTAGCGCACTGGATACAAGAAGTGGCCAGAGCTGTTGTTAGCTTTAAGTTGTCTGGCCGAACTAGCTTAGCGGTTAATAAAAATGATAATTTAGTATTTGACTATTTACAAGCAAGAGAAAGTCATTTTAAAATTCTTGTTATACAGTTTATACAAATGATTGGTTTTAAGGTATTAGTTACCGGAGGACTTTTGCTAATTGGAGGGCTTTTAGTGTTGAATCAGGAGATGAATATAGGACAATTCGTAGCTGCCGAGATCATCATTTTATTGGTCATTAACTCGGTTGAAAAATTAATCCTTGGACTAGAATCTTTTTACGATGTGCTGACTTCTCTCGAAAAAATGGGCCAGGTCGTTGATAAAGAATTGGAGAACCAAGATGGTAGTATGCCTAATTTCGATGATGCTATTAATGTACAATTGGATAGGGTTGAATATGAAGTACCTGATAGAGAACAGCGTATTTTAAATAACGTGTCCATTAATATACAACCTAAAAGTAGGGTATTGATCAAAGGGGAAAGCGGTTCTGGTAAATCAACATTAATACGTTTAATATCTGGTGTTATAGAGCCAACAAGGGGACAGATTTTCGTTAACGATAGTAATATAAATTCTATTAATCTTAATTATTATAGGTCTCACTTAGGCCTGTCTCTAGCCGACGAATCGCCTTTTGAAGGAACCATCAGGGAAAATATCACTTTTGGCAACAAAGATGTCACCGAAGAGCAATTGATGTGGGCCACTAAAAAGGTTGGGCTTACTCAATTCATTAAGGAAAGCCCTCAAGATTTGGATACTATTCTATATCCAGAAGGGAAACGAACATCTTTTACCGTGGTAAAGAAAATAGTATTGGCAAGAGCGATTGTAAGTCAGCCAAAATTATTGATTCTTGAAGACCCATTAGAGCATTTCGAAGACAAAGAGACCTCAGACATTATCGACTTTCTGACGGATCCTTCTAATCCATGGGGCTTAGTTGTAATAAGCACGAATAATGAATGGTCCAAGCATTGTACGCAAGTAATCACATTACAAAACGGTGAAATAATTTAAAGAAAAAACATGTTAAATATATCTCATAACCAACTCCATAAATCTGTCGATATAACAGACTCTAAGTCAGGGAAACGCGTTTTTCACAAAAGATATTATAAGTATTTTAATCAATTTTTGGGGGCATTTGCCATCATAGGGATTATTATACTCTTTTTGCCTTGGACCCAGAATATTACAGGTAGGGGCAATGTTACAACCTTAACTCTGGACCAGCGCCCTCAAACAATTCAATCACCTATTCCAGGGCGTATTGAAAAATGGTATGTGAAAGAAGGAGATTCCGTTGCCCAAGGCGATACCATCATGAAGATTTCCGAAGTAAAAAGCGAGTATTTCGATCCGAATTTAGTGGAGCGAACAGGGGAACAGCGTGATGCTAAAGCGCTTTCAGTAGAGTCGTATCAGGGCAAAGTAAAGGCACAAGACGCTCGTATTGGAGCCTTAGTGAATGAGCGCCGATTGAAGCTTGAACAAGGAAAAAATAAGATTTTACAATCAAAGCTTAAAGTGCAAAGCGATAGCATAGATTATAAGGCAGCCCAAGTAAATATCAAGATTGCACAGACAAAGTATAATCGAGTAGATACGCTTTACAAAGAAGGTTTTGCAGCACTTAAAAATGTAGAAGATGCTCGTGTAAAACTTCAAGAAACCCAGGCTAAGCTTATTTCACAACAAACTAAATTGTTGGCGGCCAGAAATGAGGTGATTAATTCGCAGGTTGAAATATCACGAATTCAAGCAGAGTATGCCGATAAAATTTCTAAAGCACAAAGTGATAAATTTTCAGCCCAATCAAGTCAATTCGATACGGAGGCACAAGTCACAAAACTTGATAATCAATATGCGAATTATAAAATACGCAATAGCCTCTTATTTATTACTGCTCCTTACAATGGGTATATTAATAAAGCAATAAGAGCAGGGATAGGTCAAACATTTAAGGAAGGTGAGGATCTTGTGGGTATTATGCCTACGAAAGTGGATTTGGCGGTAGAGACCTTTGTAGCGCCAATTGACTTGCCTCTTATACATCTCGGAGAAAAAGTACGAGTGCAGTTTGATGGATGGCCGGCAATAGTTTTTAGCGGATGGCCTAATGTGTCTTATGGTACTTACGGTGCAAAAGTAGTAGCTGTGGAGAATTTTATAAGTCCTAACGGTAAATTTAGAGTGCTATTGGCACCAGACGAAGAAGATCACGCTTGGCCCAAGGATTTACGTGCTGGTTCGGGAGCGTTAAGCCTCGCGCTATTGGAAGACGTGCCGATTTGGTTCGAACTATGGCGCCAGTTAAACGGATTTCCGCCAAATTATTATCAGCCAGGCGACGGTATAAAAATGTCTAATAAGACAAAAAAGTAAACAGATGAAAAAAGTACTCATAATTGTTTTTCTTTTCGTAGTTGGTTTTACATTTTCACAGGAACTAACACCATCTAATGTCCTCCGCTTTGATGAATATTTGGGGTATGTAAAGAAATTTCACCCAATTGTAAAGCAAGCCGAATTAGTTATTGACGAAAGTCAAGCCAAGCTCATGAAATCCCGAGGCGCTTTTGATCCGAAAATCGAGGTGGACTATGACCGCAAGAAGTTTAAGTCTATAGAATATTTTGATAAGCTAAATGCCACGTTTAAGGTGCCAACATGGTATGGTATTGAGTTAAAGGCAAATTTCGAGGAAAATACAGGAGACTTTCTCAACCCTGAAGCTAGCCTTCCTATCGATGGCTTGTATAATGCAGGAATCAGTTTTTCTGCAGCAAAGGGATTATTGATCAACGACAGAATGGCTTCTGTAAAGCGAGCTAAATTGTTTAGGGAACAAGCAAAAGTCGATAGGGACTTGTTAGTCAATAATATTTTGTTCGATGCTTCTATTGTATATTTTAGGTGGCTGCAGGCTTATAACGAAAATCAATTGTTTCAGAATTTCTTGTTGAATGCTGAACAGCGCTTTAGAGGGGTGAAACGAGGTGTGGAAGTAGGTGAGCGTGCAACAATCGACTCAATTGAAGCCAGAATTGCCGTTAACGACCGAAAGCTAAATTTCGAGCAAACCAAAGTGAAACTTATTAAGGCTTCTTTGCAGTTATCCAATTACTTATGGTTAGAGAACAATACACCAGTCGAGCTACAAAATGATATCATACCTGATGTAAATAGCGAAACTGCTATTGATAATACATTCAATACCTCCCTTTTAAGACAAAACGAGTTTGTTGTAGATGCACACCCTAAACTTTTGTCTTTGGATTACAAGCTTCAATATCTAGAAGTAGATAAGCGTCTAAAAGCAAACAGACTATTACCGCAAATAGATTTGCAATACAATTTTTTAAGCACGACGCCAGAGGTTGCGCGCTCATTCAATACTTCAGACTATAAGGCAGGATTGAATTTTAGCATGCCATTGTTTTTGCGAAAAGAACGTGGGGATTTAAAGTTGGCAAAACTTAAAATGAATGACATGGCTTATGAAATAGATGCGACACGTGTAAACCTGTCTAACAAGATTAAAGCCGTAAAACAAGAATTGGATTCCTATGTCATTCAAAATAGCGTGACGAATCAGATGGTATCAGATTATGAGAAAATGCTAAGAGCCGAAGAGCGAAAGTTTCAAATGGGGGAGAGTTCTTTATTTTTGGTAAACTCTCGTGAGTCTAAGCTTATCGACGGCCAATTAAAGGCTATTTCAATTCAAAATAAATACTTTTCAACTAAAGCCAAGCTATTTAATAGTCTAGCTACAATTCCTGAATTATAAAATGTGCGAAGACTAGATAGTAACTTTCAACTTCAATAAGTATCTTTGGAGTTCAATTTTCAAAGTTCATGAACGTACATTTCATTGCCATAGGTGGCGCAGCCATGCACAATCTTGCCATCGCTTTGCATAATAAAGGATATCGGGTAACTGGTAGTGACGATACCATTCACGACCCGTCCAAATCTAGACTCGATGCTAAGGGACTCTTGCCAGAAGTGTTTGGATGGTTTCCTGAGAAGATCACTACAGAATTAGATGCCATTGTACTTGGTATGCACGCCAAAGAAGATAATCCAGAGTTGCTGAAAGCCCAGGAATTAGGCTTGACCATTTATAGCTATCCAGAGTTCTTGTACGAACAAAGTAAACATAAGACCCGTGTGGTTATCGGTGGTAGTCATGGCAAGACGACCATTACCTCGATGATACTTCATGTGATGCATTATCACGATAGGGATGTGGACTATATGGTAGGTGCTCAATTAGAAGGATTTGATGTGATGGTGAAGCTGACCGAGGATAATGATTTTATTGTCTTGGAAGGCGATGAGTATCTGAGCTCCCCTATAGATCGACGCCCAAAATTCCATTTGTACAAACCTAATATCGCCTTATTGAGCGGCATTGCTTGGGACCATATCAATGTGTTTCCGACCTATGAGTTTTACGTGGATCAGTTTAGCATATTTGTAGACAGTATTGTGAAAGGTGGAAGTATGACCTATAATATTGAAGATGAAGAAGTCAAGCGTGTCGTGGAAGCTTCGGGGAATTCCATTCGGAAACTACCATATCATACTCCAGAATATACCGTTGAGAATGGTCAGACCATGCTCGAAACCCCTGAAGGTGCAATGCCCATTGAGGTATTTGGAAAGCATAATCTGAACAACTTGGCAGGTGCCAAATGGATCTGCCAGCATATGGGCATAGACGAGGCAGATTTCTACGAGGCGATAGGCACTTTTAAAGGTGCAAGCAAACGCTTGGAGAAAATTGTAGAAAGCACTAATAGTGTAGCCTATAAAGATTTTGCCCATTCCCCAAGCAAGGTGGAAGCGACTACGCAAGCGGTCAAAGAACAGTACACAGACAGAACCCTTGTTGCTTGCTTAGAGTTACATACCTATAGCAGTTTGAATGCGGAGTTCTTGAAAGAATATAAAGGTGCTTTGAATGCGGCCGATGTGGCCGTTGTTTTTTACTCACCACACGCTGTTGAAATTAAAAAATTAGAAGAAGTCACACACGAACAAATTGCCAATGCCTTTGAGCGAGATGATTTGATCATATATACCGATCCAGACGATTTTAAAGAGTTTCTTTTCTCTCAAAACTTTGATAATAAAGCTTTGTTATTAATGAGTTCTGGGAATTATGGTGGATTGGATTTTGAGGAGTTAAAAGGCTTTATGAATTAATGCTGTTTTCTATTTGATATATTCTGTGTTTAGTGAAGAAACTTGGCCAACCCATATTTAATTGTAGATTTACTTCATTTAGATAAAAATAATTATACTATATTAATATTGAATAAAGATAACAGATGAAAAACACAATCAGTTTATTTATAATACTTATGCTAAGTACTTCTTCCGTTTACTCACAGGGCGCAGAAGGCATCAAGGGCGGAGAAGGCATCAAGGACGCAGAAGGCATCAAGGGCGCAGAAGGCA
>CBESOB010000064.1:0-13558 GCA_965530995.1 uncultured Flavobacteriaceae bacterium | reverse complement strand
GTACCCATCACTATGTAATCTGTCTTTTTGGATTCACTTAGGTCCTTAATCTCAGATATTAAATTGTTGAATGATGCAATACTTTCGAACGAATGTTTCGGATTGTCATATTCTTTTTTAATTCTCTTTTCTAAGGTTTCGAGACCGTTCAACGCATTTTCGCGTATGGCATCTCCTAAACCAAACTGTGCCGGACTTACCAGAATATATTCAACATGGTATATTACTGGCGTATATGTATTAAGCAAATAGAATTTACATTCTTGATTCTTGAAAAGTTGTAACGCATATTTTATGGCATTCCATGAATTGTCTGAAAAATCCGTTGGTAACAATATCTTTTTCATAGTGCAGTAATTTTGTTTAACTACGTCTTATATTTTGCATTGCCAAGAATGGAATGTCGAGCGATAGGCTTACTTTATCTATTGTGGACTTGTACAGGATGTTTTCCAAGAAAGAGTGGCGCGTGTTTACCATTACCAAAATATCTATAGGATGTTCATTGATGTATTGATTTATGGCATTTACCACATTCTTGTCTTTTATAGTCTTAAAGTCGATTTTATTCTTGCATAGTTCATCTTTTATGAACTCCCTATTGTCTTCTTGCCTTAGTGAAAGTTTACTAATGTTGGAGACATGTAACATATCGATTTGAGCTCTAAAAGGAGAGGCTATCTCGCATAAAAGTTTCAATTCCCTTCTTTTATAAGGAATCATATAATTCGTTGGAAATAATATATGTTTTGGCGGTGTATATTTGAAATTCACTGGGACGGCAAGAACAGGACATTGTACGTATTTAAGGATTTGTAGCGTATTACTACCGAATGTCAGTTTTCTGTCATCCGTTGCGCCTCGAGTTCCCATGATAATAATATCAATGTTTTCATCATCAACAATCCTATCGGCTTCATCAATTAATTGAGCATTAGCCGCTATAAGTTTAAATGAATGTTTAGGATTATCAGTAACTTCTTGAATCTCATTTAATATTTTATCAAGTTGCTCTAATGATTTATGTTCTATTATTTTCGTGACTTCATTAAGGGTTTCACGTGTCAACAATGCCCTGTCAGTATAGATGTCATCTTGAAATGCATGCATTAAGAAAATTTCTGTAACCTCATATTTAAATAGTTCACAGGTATAGTTAATGGCGTTCATCGCATTGTTAGAAAAATCTGTAGGAATCAATATTTTTCTCATGACTTTACTTTATTTAAAACCGATTATCTAAAGGTAATATGTTTGTGTACCAAATACTATGATATTTATCAGGGGAAAAGTGAGGACAAACGATAACTACAAATAAGGCTTCATATTACTTTTGAGTTTTTTCAATTGTTTTTCTAAATCCTTCACCGTTTCCTTTACACTTAATTCATAGTTTTTCTCATTAGAAGAGGCAAATATCCTTGGTCCAGGATGACTTAGTTGAACTTCGCAGATTTTTCCTTTTCCTTTGGGGTCATTCTCTTTCTTGAAAAAAACATCCGCAGCAATCAACCATTCATATTTCTCGGCAAGTTTATCCAGTTTTCCAACAGTATAAGCTTCCATGGTTTCACTAACAGGCATGTTTACGAATTGAATATCTATTTTCATGGTTATTATATTTTCAATAAAAATATTAATCGTATTCCTGATTTGAAATGATATATATCATTTGTTGGTGTAATCATATTACACAACTTGAGAGTTAAATATTAGTGGCGCGTCTGGTGACAAATAAACACTTAGAAGACAGTGCGTTAAATAACGTTAGAAGGAATATGTTTAATGATAGGGCAGAAGCGGGTATTCTACTCGCAAAGAAATTAGAGCAATATAGGAATGACCCAAAAGCGGTAGTCGTTGCAATACCTAGAGGTGGCTTGCCTGTGGGACATGCTATTTCAGTGTATTTAAATTTACCTATGGACATAATATTAAGTAAAAAAATAGGCCACCCGTTGCATAAGGAATTTGCTATTGGGGCTGTAACTTTAGATGACGTAACACTTAGCACAGATATTTCAGGCATACCCAAGTATTATATTAAGAAGGAAGTACAAAGAATTAGAACTAAATTAAGGCAACGAAAAGAACTATACTACGGAAGGAGAAATCCAATCAGCCTAAAAGGCAAAATCGCAATTTTGGTTGACGATGGTGTCGCTACCGGTCATACTTTGCTATCCAGTCTTGAACTCATTAATAAGCAACAACCTTTAAAAATTATAGTGGCATTGCCAGTAGGCCCACTATCGACGTTAAAAAAAATAAAAGAACTACCTTCGGTAAGCGAACTTAATTATTTATTGGGCCCAGATAATTTTCAGGCTGTTGGACAGTTTTACAAAGAATTTGGTCAAGTTGATGATCAAGAAGTCATTAGGTTATTTGCCGATTCTAAATGAGGCTCTGCGCATAATAGGCATTAATTAAAATAATACTACAATTCAATGATAGTTCATGATTTTAGTGACGAGAATTCAGTGTTGAATCAATTCATTTCGGAATTAAGGGATACTAGAGTTCAAAAAGATAGAATGCGATTTCGAAAAAACATCGAAAGGATTGGCGAAATCCTAAGTTACGAACTTAGTAAAACATTAGATTTCGATAGAAAGGTGGTAGAAACCCCATTAGGAAATAAAGCCATGCATTTGCCTCAAAATGAACTAGTACTGTGTTCGATTTTGAGAGCAGGTTTACCCTTGCATCAAGGTTTGTTGAATTATTTTGATAAAGCCGAAAACGCCTTTATTTCTGCTTTTAGACTCCATCAGGATCATAGTGACAAATTTGAAGTCATAGTCAAGTATCTTGCAGCACCATCATTAGCAAACAAGACTTTGGTGCTTACAGATCCAATGCTAGCTACAGGAAAAACCTTGGAAAATGTCTTGGACGCACTTCAAAAACATGGTACTCCTAAACAAATACATATAATTTCTGTGATTGGTTCTAGGTCAGGTGTAGATTACATATCAAGAGTCTTTCCGGAAAGCACGCACCTTTGGATTGCAGCCATTGATGAAACTCTTAATGATCAAGGGTATATCGTTCCAGGATTAGGCGATGCTGGAGATCTTTCATTTGGTGTAAAACTTTAGTATACGGTTTATACCTGTCGAAAAGCAAGACATTTCCATCTTCCATTTTGCTCAAAAGATATTAATGTTAATTATGATACTCAAGGAACACTTTATTAATGGGGTTTCTAATTTTAAACTGTTCGAATTGAATGAAATCTAAGCTTTGGTAAGACTTAGTGATTATGGGTTTCTAATTCACAAGAAAAGCCGAGATTTCTCTCAGCTTTTCTTCTAATTTAATAGCTAATAATCTATTACATAGTAATGAAGAATCCCCATTCTCCTAATTACTGTATAAATATAAAAAGGCTATTTAAACCATCCTATGATAATTGTCAGTTTTCAATATTTATCATACCGAATCTATATGGAAACAACATTGTAAACGATGTTCAGCAGGAATATCCCAACCAAAAAAAGCAATGTATAAATTACTTGAACGAATTTTACATTGATAACACTTAGCCATGCAACCGTTTGTTTTGGGAACATGAATAGGAATAGACCTATGAACAATGAAATCCAACCAAAAAATGTAATGATAAGTTTCCAATTTGATTCCCATATATTATGGAAGGAAATATTTATTAGACCAACAATAATGGCCAAAAAGGAAGAAATTATCAAGAATTTTTCATCCTTAAGGTCGTCAAATATCTGACGAATTCTTTGAGGATTAAAACTCAGAATCAAGAAGAATATAATTAGATACCAACCCCAAAACCTCGCTAAAAAAACCGATACATCCATAATAATATTTTATTTATTCATGTAGTACTAAAAACGGTACATCTGTGTGATAACTAATTTCCTCAATTCTTGAATGAAATAGAATCTGTTGAAAGTAGTTCAGGTTCTTTCCAACCATCGCAATCATGTCAACATCCCTACTTTCTACGAAACATTGGACGGCATCCTCTACTTTTTTATTGCTCAAAAAATGAAAACTATGATTGTAATCAAGAAAATAGTCCTCTAATATTTCTTTGTTCTTGGATTGGCTTGTATTGAGCTTTTCATTTTTTTTACTTATATGCAAAATCCGAACGGCAGCATTAGTTTGATCCAAAATGTCCGTTACTGGTTTTAAGGTTTCAATATTGTAAAACAATGAAAAATCAGTTGGAAAGGCAATCTCCTTTGGGTCAGAGTATTTTGCGTTTTCCGGAACAACAAGTGTTGTGCACTGAACCTTGGTTATCACATCACCGGTATTGCTTCCCACAATCAACTTCTTGAATCCCGTTGCCCCTTTGGTACCCATCACAATGAGGTCAATTTTTTTCTCTTCGACGTTTTTTCTAATGGATTCTATAAAGAAATTATAATCGGTCAACGTATAAAACTTGTGATTGTCATTATTAGGAAACTTCAGGAGAATTTTTTTTAATAATTTCCTCAATTGTTTCTTCGCAGGTTTTGTGTACACATCTTCTATGACATCTTGGGTAGGAATGAATGGTGAATCATTAGTAACTACATTGCTTAGTCTATTCACATGTAAAATGTAGAATATACATTCCTGTGTTTTGTAGAAATTAAGGGCGTATTCAATTGCGTTCCAAGAATTTTCCGAATAATCTGTTGGTAATAATATACTCTTCATCTAAAAAATCTTAACAAAACAAATGTATTGTTAAGAGTATTTCTAAAGAATGATATTCGTCATATTTGCTTAAGTGATAAAGAGTCAATTTATATCCTGGAGTTTCTCTAGATCCAAAATCATAATATTACGTCCGTCAATATCAATGATACCTCGCTTTTTGAAATCAGACATTGTCCGTATAAGTGTTTCTGTCGCTATTCCAGCAACACTAGCTAGGTCGTTTCGCGATATCTTGATTGATTCGCCTGGTTTTCTGTTCAACTTTTCGGCAAATTTCAATAAGGTTGTTGCTGTTTTCTTATTTACAGAGCTATAAGCCATTTGTAATAATTGGTCTTTAATTCCAGAAATATCATCAGTTAGAAGCTGCATAAGTTCTAAGGTTACCTTATGATTTGAATCAAGAATGGCATTGAGCTGATTCTTGGATAAGGCTACTAAACCTGAGTCTTCTATTGATGTGGCTGTTTCTTGATATGGAATATTTTGTGTAAATGAGGTGTAACCGAAAAGGTCATCATCTTTATAAAGTGCAGTGGTTAGCTCTTTGCCTTTTTCATCTAGCTTATGGCATTTAACAACACCTTTTCTTAAAAGGTATATATAATTAGAATTCTGACCTTCTGCATAAATAACATGTCCCTTAGGAATATTTATTAGCTCGCCATTATCATCAAAATAGTTCTTGAGTTCATTAAGGCTTCTAATATTATCAGGCTCAACACTCTTATTCTTAGCCTGGTCGATTTCCCTAACATCTTTAAGTATTGCCGCTTTGGCCAATCTGCTTTCTATGGCGCTTACTAGCTCTTCTTCTGCAAATGGTTTTGTAATGTAATCGTCTGCCCCAAGATCCATTCCTCTTCTTACATCTTTGCGCTCTGTCTTTGCCGATAGGAATATAAATGGGATGTATTTTGTTGTTAAATCTTTAGATAAGGCATCAAGAACTCCATATCCATCAACTTCAGGCATCATGATATCACATACAACGATATCCGGTAGTTCCTTCTTGGCGCATTCTATTCCCAGTTTACCATTCTCGGCAGTCTGGACATCAAAGTTGAAAAGTCCGAGTAATTCGGCAGTGTTTTCCCTCAACACGGTATCGTCTTCTATCAGTAATATTTTTTTCATATTATTGCTTGATTTGGAATAATCACGATAAAAGTGGACCCTCCATTCAGTTTGCTTTTAAAGTTGATTCTCCCACCTAAACTTTCTATATGGGTCTTAACAATGTTCAGCCCTATACCAGTCCCTTGGGTTAACAAAGCATTTTCTGCTCTAAAATACCTATTAAATATGTTTTTCTGGTCTTTTTTTGAAATACCTATTCCTCTGTCTTTAATTTTGAATGTTGTTTCCTTATCACCTTGTGCTATCTCTACGTCAATATATGAGTTTGACGGCGAGTACTTTATGGCATTGTGCACAAGATTTGACAACATTAGTTCTACGATCTTTTCGTCTTGGGTTAATGAAATATCATCAATATCTTCAGGGTAATTTATTTTTTGGCCTTCTTTGAGCAACATATTTGCATTATAGATTACTTCGTTGAGCACTTTACTGATCTTGAAATTCTCAAATTTGTAGGTAACTTTACCTGTTTCTAATTTCTCAATAGACAGAAAATCATTTAGTATATTGTTAAGATAATGCACTTTATTAGTAATGGTGTTAATGTGTTTGTCTCGATTTTCTTGCTGTTCTGCGAGCTTGTATTTACCAAGGAGCATTGCAGACGTTAATATGCCAGTTAGCGGGGTTTTGAATTCGTGCGATACTAAAGATAAGAATTTCGTCTTTAGGTCATTAAGTTCTTTTTCTGTTTCTAATGCAGATTGTAACTCTTTAGTTCTTTGTTTGACGGTTTGCTCCAGTTTCTTTGTGTAATTTTTTCTTTCGGTGATATCTAGGATAATGGCAACGCATACTAATTCATTCCCGATCTTCGAGAGTTGCAAATGTACTTCGGCCGGGTACAGGCTTCCATTTTTGCGCTTATGATACGCTTCAAATTCTAGCTTTTCCTTAGACTTATTTAACAAAGGTTCAATGATGTCCAAGAATTGGGTTTTGTTGTAATCAGGTTTAATATCAACGGGAGTCATTAATTTGAGCTCATCTAGAGAATAGCCAATGTTCTTTTGAGCACCATAATTAGCGTTTTTGAATAGCAAGGTTTCCGCATTGAATACATAGATTTCATTCAATGATTCATCAAATATTGTTGCCAAGTGATTTTTTTCCTGTTCGGCAATTTTTCTTTCGGTGATGTCAATGATCAAAGCCATTACATATGTTTTGCCATAAATATTAAATGGATTCAATCCAGCCTCTACAGGAAACACGTCACCGCTTTTTCTTAACCCGAAGATATCGCGACCTTTACCCATTCTACGTTGCTCATGTTTCATCATGAATCCGTTGAAATGGGCACCATGATTGGAATGGTAATCTTGCGGGATCAACAAATTTAGAGGACTGCCGATCAGCTCTTTCCTCGTATACTCAAATATCTGTTCTGCAGATTCGTTCACTTCTATGATCATTTGATGCTCATCAACGATTATCACACCTTCCGAAACAGAACCGAGGAGGATATTGAAGATTTCTTGGTCTTGTTTGAACATTAATCAGTAGAGTGTTTAGTGTTTTAAAGTGACTATAAAAATACAAATAAAAACACTCAACTTTATGACTCTTGTGTACTAATAATTCGGATGAAAATTGCTCTCTATCAACTCATGTTTCGGGGAATTAAATAGTCTGTATCCCTCACATTATGATGAATATCATATAATAATATGCATGTTAATAATACTTTTGATTTTACGAACACAAAAAACAAAGCCATGAACAAACTAATGATTTCAATAGGTCTTTTATTTATGATTCCTCTATCTGGTTTGGCGCAACAACTTGAGGGATTGGATTTTGTTTCCCCAATAAAAAATGACATGATTGCTATAGAAAAAAATGGGCAATGGGCATTTATTAATAAGGAAGGAGATTTGATAGTTAATTTTAGTGAAAATTTGGTTCCTATTAAAAGCGATGGTCATAATTATCCATATTTCGAGAACGATAGATGTTTGATAACTTATAAAAAAGAAGGAATTTCTTACTTCGGGTTTATCGATCGAATCGGGAGAACTATCATTGAACCCCAATTTCTAAATGCGACAGCTTTTAGTCACAATAGGGCAATTGCCTTGGAATTGGTTAAAGAAGAAGTAGGGACTAATGAATTGCTGGATAAAAAAGTGGTGTATTATAAATATTTTGAGGTGGTGATAGATCTTGAAGGTACTATTTTAACCTATCTCACGGATCCTGTTTATATTATTTTGGATAAAGAAGAAATAGTAGTTCCGCCTAATATTAATTCAAAATTCATCACCGATAATATGGTTGCAGTAAGGAACAAAAACAAGACATGGACAATAAAAAAAGTTGATTGATCTTTAATGAAACTTAATTATTACATTCTCATTTTATTGTTTTTTATATCCTGCTCAAAGCATCAGGATAAAATACTTCCTGAAGAGCAGTCTCTGACGGAATCTGTCTATTCTTCTGTTATTGTGCAACCCGATAGTATGTATCACGTATATTCTGCGGTCGCTGGAATCGTCGAAAATAACCTTGTAGAAGAAGGTGACTTGGTGTCTACTGACGATGCATTAATACAGATTATAAATCAAACACCGATACTTAATACCCAAAACGCAAGATTATCCCTAGAATTGGCCAAGGAAAATTACGAAGGAGGATCGGCAATTCTAGAAGGTATTCAAGAAGAAATTGCTTCAGCTGTCCTAAAAAATCAAAATGATTCCATTAATTATTTTAGGCAGATAAATCTATGGAATCAAAAAATTGGTTCTAAAGCCGACTATGACAATAAAAAATTGGCTTACGACTTGTCTAATAATAGCTTAACAGTTTTAAGAAGTAAATACAATAGGACAAAAAACGAGTTGCAAACGGCTGTCAAACAGGCTCAAAATGTGTATAAGGCCTCATTGATCAATACTAAGGATTTTACCGTAAAAAGTAAAATAAATGGCAAGGTGTACTCATTGAACAAGGAGCCTGGCGAAATAGTGACAACTATGGAGCCTTTGGCTACGGTTGGTAGCGCGACAGATTTTGTTATGGAGATGTTGGTCGATGAAGTGGATATTGTACGTATTCAAAAATCGCAAGACATTGTTATTACACTTGATGCTTACAGCGGAAAGGTTTTTACTGGAAACGTATCTAAAATATACCCTAAAAAAGATGAACGTAATCAGACCTTTAAAATAGAAGCACTTTTTAATGACAGACCATTAGTATTGTACCCAGGACTTTCTGGAGAGGCCAATATAATCATTGCTAAAAAGGAAAATGTCTTGACTATTCCTAAGGCGTATTTGATCGAAGAAAACAAAGTAAGAACCGATGACGGCATAATCTCAGTGACCACTGGTCTGAAGAATATGGAATATATTGAAATCCTATCCGGAATTTCCAAAAGCACTTACATATATAAACCTAAGGAATGACCAATTGGAAAGTCATATTGAATATCGCCAAAACGCATTTAATCACCAAGTTCAAACAAACAGCAACAGCAGCATTGGGTGTTACATTTGGTATTGGTGCGTATATCACTTTGGTGTGCTTTATGACAGGACTTAATGGTATGCTAGATGATTTGATTCTCAATCAAACCCCGCATATTCATATTTACAACGAAATTGAGCCGTCGGAGAAACAGCCTGTCGATTTATACAATGAATTAAGCAATAGTTTTAACGTGGTCCATACCATTAAACCGAAGTTAAGTCAAAAAAAAATACATAATGCCTTGCCGATTATCGACTATCTTAATGACATGGAAAATGTGAAGGGAGCCATACCTCAAATTAAGACACAAATTTTCTATTTAGCGGGATCGATCGAATTGGGAGGCAATCTTACTGGAATCAAACCATTGGAAGAAGCGAAATTATTCAATTTCAAGGATTATATAGTAAAAGGATCACCTCAGGCGCTATTAAATAACGATAACGGTATTTTACTAGGTGCAGGTCTAGCTAAGAAAATGTCACTGGAAGTTGGAGATAGAGTACAAATAAGTACAATAAAAGGAGATATATTCCCTCTGAAGATCATTGGCATTTACCAAAGCGGTATTGCAGATATTGATGCTATACAGAGCTTTGTGAATATCAAGACGGTACAACGTATTTTAGGCGAAGCCGAGAATTATATTACAGACATAAATGTTAAACTGTACGATATTGATATGGCATTTCCACTTTCTAAAAGCATAGAGCGTCAATTTAAGCTAAAAGCTATAGATATTAAAACTGCCAATGCTCAATTTGAAACAGGCACGACAATCAGGAACCTCATTACATATGCCGTTTCCATTACCTTGCTTATCGTTGCTGGGTTTGGAATTTATAATATTTTGAACATGCTTATATACGAAAAAATGAATGACATTGCTATTTTGAAAGCCACTGGTTTTTCCGGTAAAGACGTTCAGCTCATATTCATGAGTCAGGCAATGATCATTGGTTTTGTTGGTGGTATATTGGGACTGCTAATAGGCTATGGTTTGGCGAGTTTAATCAGCACGGTGCCATTTAATACAGAAGCATTACCGAGGGTTGAAACATATCCTGTAAACATTAATCCAGTGTTTTTCGTAATAGGATTTTCGTTTGCGATGTTATCCACCTTCTTAGCTGGTTATTTACCTTCAAAGAAGGCCAAGAAAATAGACCCGGTACGAATCATTAGAGGCCAATAATATGAAATCCATACTTGAGGCGAAACATATTAATAAATACTTCAGGAAACCAGTTCTTTTTCATGTGTTAAAGGATATCAATTTCAAGATATATCAAGGAGAGTTTGCTTCCATAATGGGTAAATCTGGTTGCGGAAAATCAACCTTGCTTTACATACTTTCAACAATGGATACGGATTATGAAGGAGAATTATACTTGAATAACGAATTGATAACAGACCAAAGTCGTGAACATCTTTCGTTTATAAGGAATAAGCATATAGGATTTGTATTTCAATTCCATTATTTACTTTCTGAATTCAGCGTTCTTGAAAATGTGATGCTTCCTGCGAAGAAGCTTGCTGAAAAGTCGTTACAGCATATAGAGCATGATGCTATGGAAAAACTTAGAATATTGAATATTGAACATTTAGCCAAAAAGAAAGCATCCCGTATTTCTGGTGGCGAAAAGCAGCGTGTCGCCATTGCAAGAGCCCTTATAAATGATCCTAGTATTATCATGGGTGATGAACCCACAGGTAATTTGGATAGTCATAATGCTGAGAATGTATTCAATATTTTTAAAGAGCTTAGTGACAAAGATGGTCTATCTTTACTGATAGTTACCCATGACAAGGATTTTGCCAATAAAACCGATAGAATAATACAAATGGGAGATGGAAGGATAATTAATAGTTAAATCAATATTATGCTAACATTCAAGAATTTTAATATTGCAGACTGGTTTTCGTTTTACCGCATATTTGCTGCCCCATTTTTACTGGGTTTGATATGGTTTGATGAACGATTGATTTTTGCCATTCTGTTATTGATCAGCTATTCAACGGATGCTATTGATGGTTACTTAGCAAGAAAACTAAAGATAACGAGCCCTAGAGGGTCTCAGTTGGATTCTTTTGGCGACCAGATAACATTAATTGTAGGGTTGATCGGTCTTTTCATCTTTGAAAAAGAATTCATAAAAACTAATTTAGTCTTAATTTTAATTGCTTTTGTTCCATACATCATTCAAATGATATTGGCCTATGCAAAATACGGAAAGGCAACAGCCTTTCATACGTACTTGGCAAAGTTATCTGCCATTCTTCAAAGTTTATTTATTCTATGGGCACTTTTTTTATCACCTAATTATGCTCTTTTTTATATCATGATCGTGATAGGTCTCCTGGAGACACTTGAAGAAGTCACACTTATTTTTATGTATAAGGTTTGGGCGTCTGATGTCAAAGGGATTTATTGGGCCATGAGAGATAAACGCCGCTTAAGGAAAGCCGAAAGATTAAAAGAGGATAAATGACCAATGTCATAGTTTTTTAATGGGTGTGTCCATACCTTTTTTTTTAATTTAATTTGGTATGTCTAGGCTTCGAAAAATATTATTGACGACCTTTTTTATCATTACGATTCTTATGTTGATCGCTACATGGTATAAGTTAGAATTTTCGATGGATCTATCAGAAGAGTACCAATTGAATTCTCATGATCAAACACGTTCACTTATTATAGCAACTCAAGGAAGCGATTTCAAGAATTCCATAAGCACGGCTGTAGTGGACCAATATAAACAAGACTCCATCTTTATTAAGGTCATGGATATTTCATCTTTGTCTGAAGTAGAGCCCCAGAAGCCAACGGCAATCTTAGGCATACATACATGGGAAAATTGGAAACCACCTATTGACATAAAGGAATTTATTGAAAGATCATCAAATTATATGGACAAAATAGTTGTGCTTACAACGTCTGGAGAAGCCTCTTACAAAATGGAAAATATCGATGCCATTACTGGAGAGTCTGAAATGGCGAATGTGGATTTCTATATTAAACAGATAATTGAAAAGTTGGACCCAATGTTAAATAATATAAACCAATAATATCATGAGAAAAAACCTAGACAAAGATGAATGTACGCGTATTCTCGGCAATAACTACATTGGGCATTTGGCCTATATATATTTAAATCGCCCATTTGTAGTACCTATTACGTACTACTTTAATGAGAAGGCCAATACGATTATTTGCTACTCTGGAGAAGGTCATAAAATAGCTGCCATGCGAAAAAATAATGCTGTATCGATGGAAGTGGCAGAAATAGAATCGGTGAACAACTGGCAATCGGTGCAAATTGAAGGTGTCTTCGAGGAGCTCGAAGGCAGTGATGCAAAAGCACAATTACATGGCTTCTCCTTAGGTGTCAAAGACTTAATTATAAAAAAGGAGAGACGGGATCTTCATTTTATAAGTGAGTTTTCTAGTAAGATCTATAAAGAAGACATTCCAATCGTATTCAAAATAAGGATTGAAGAGATGACGGGAAAGATGCGAAAATCTTAAAGATGCAAACAGTTCAATTAATGAAATCATGGAAACCAAAAAATCAACTAGATTTTGTCAATGTTGAGGAATGCCAATGAGCAAGGATTCTGAAAATGGTGTCACCAATACAGATGGCTCAAAAAATTGTATGTATTGCAGTTACTGCTTTAAAGAGGGTGTATTCCTCTTTAAGGATACTGCGAAGGAAATGCAGGCCTTTAGTAAAGACAAAATGATTGAAATGGGTTCATCGAAGTTATTGGCCTGGTTATTCATTCACAGTATCCCGAGATTAGAACGCTGAAAGAGCAATAAGTGAAAATCAAGATTCGATGTACGAACCCTCGATTGTATGCTTCCATTACAACTCAAAAACAGCTTTAGGAATAGCATGAAAACCAAATCGTTTTACTTCATTTTCAACTTTATCAATATGGATTAACGAAGTGGTGTGAATAGTTATTTCTATTGGATAAACTTCGAAGTTTATGATAGTATCTTTAATGCCTAGAATTTTTTCAATGGCTTTTTTAATTTTTAACAGACCTTTTTCTTCTTTCGCATCTGTGCCAAATACCTTGCCGTAATTTCCTGGGATTATATTTTCTGTTAATAAGCTCATGATTTGCGTTTTATGGATATGTTGAAAGTTGCAAACAAATATTAAAGAATGCAATGGCCTATATCATGATTTTCAATTTTTATGAACAAAACCTAATTGACTATTTT
>CBESOB010000063.1:0-13599 GCA_965530995.1 uncultured Flavobacteriaceae bacterium | reverse complement strand
AAAAGACCTAGAACGGTTAATAAAAAACCTTTAGTTTTCATCAGTTTAATTTTAATTGTTGAATACGTCTTATGTAATGAGCATATAATGTGTCTTCAATGTTTTGAAAATTCACGCTATGCTCATTTCATAAGCAGTATGTATTTTAATTTGTAAGCTCAATAATAACTGGCGATACTTTCTTAAGTCTGTAAGAACTATTGTTCTTGATTTTCGCTTGAATATTGAAAATCTGAACAGAAGAACCTCTTTTTGCTTTAGCAAGTATGGCTTTCGCTCTACTATTTAACTTAGATCCACTAACATTTATTGTAGGCTGTCCTAAAACCTTGAATTTGAATCCAGATACACTCAAAGGCAGATCAAAATCAAAATCATCTAGTTTAGCACCGATAGTAGATATTGCTAATGCACTACGCTGCATCGAGATAGCGCCATCTTCACCTCTTACTGTTCCAGTAGGCTTAGGAATATCCTTGATCCTGAATGTCTGACTATCGCTTACGCCCTGTCCGTCAGGTAATTTACCAGACACTTTAATAGTCACTTCACGACCAATTCCCGGATTCATACTGTATTTACTACCGTTTATACGGTCCAATCCAGTTCCAATAGCTGTTACCTTATTATCAGGAATCCCAGCAAACGAAATGGTCATTGGGTTTGTTACACCGCGATACACCACATTCATCTTATCTGCAGAAATAGTTGCTGCATTAGGTTTAGGAATCGTTGCGAATTTTTGGTCAACTATTACCTCAGTGTCATCACCATCTTGAGTAAATATAAGTTTACCCTTGATTTTGTGTTCTCCAGGTCTCCCTGCTCCAAAATTCAATTTAACCTTACCGTCTTCTATCGTGTATTCCTTTTCAGTCAACTTTCTACCATCTAAAGTTAATTCAACTCTATTAGGCTTCGTTGATGAATCCTTTCGTCCTAAGACAATTTGACCATCAAAACGTTCGCCATTAAAATAAGCTGATTTAGGAGTTTCTAACAACGTTGTATAATTTGTCATTGAAATCTCCGAACCTAATTTTCCTGCTAACATTGCAGATAAAACTTCAGATTCTGTTGTCTTGATATCTGCTTGCAAAGCCGTCATCTTAGTTAGAGATGCCACTAAAGGAAATCCTTTGTAGTTATAATCCAACCAATCGATAACATTTCCGTCACGATTTGTAACCGCATCGGTAGCGAACTTCTTCTGAACATCCTTAGATATATCAGGGAAATTTGAAATACTATCTGAAAGTACTTTAGCAATTCCATTTCTGAAAGCAGCTAAATTATCAAGGAACTGTTGTCCTTCTGGTCTTAACTTGTCACCTTTGAAAAAATGGTCATCAAGGAAATCTCCTTTGTCCATGATCTCATAATCTTGTGGATCTTCAACAGTAGCTGTCATCTGAGACTTTAAATCACTCAAATATGAATCTAAATCACTAGCTAGCTTACTGACATTGTCAGCATTAGCCTTAAGGGGCTTGAACTTTTCTGGTTGCTCGCTTGCTTTTGTTGCCAAGCCAGTCATAAAGACTGAGTTTCGTTGTGTTGCAGCATTATTGGATGTTGTGAACTTCTCGTTCATAAGTCCGAATGCCGAAAGCACTTCTTTTGACATATTCAGCGCCAACATAGCGATGAACACTAAATACATCAAGTTTATCATTTTCTGCCTTGCAGATAATTTTCCTCCTGCCATTATAATTAAAGTTTATGGGTTAGTAAAAACGTCTATAAACGCTAATTAATTTTTGGTCATTGCAGAAAGCATTCCACCATATACTCCATTAAGAGATGATAGGTTTGATGCCAATGATTGCATTTGATCTTTCAATTTAGATGCGTTTTCAGCTGCTTCCTCATTAATAGAAGCTTGACGATTCGCACTTTCTAATTGTACTTTGTATAAGCTATTCAAAGATTCCATTTGAGCGGCAGCAAGAGATAATTCTTCGCTGTACTTCTTAGTAGAATTCATTGCTTCCGTTGTAGGAGAAAGATTCTTGGCTGCATCTTCAAATCCTCTGATACCTTCACCAAGGCTTGCCATTAATTCTCCATCGATCTTAGCTTCTTTCAATAAGTTATCTAATTTAGAAGATAACATACCTTCTGCATCTTGCTTAGCTTCCTTCTTCATTCCTTGTCCACCTGCTAATTCAGGATACACTAAAGACCAATCCAGATCGTCGTCTACTGGCTCGAATGCTGAGATTGCGAATACCAATGCTTCAGTAACCAGACCGATAGTTAACATAACGTTACCTGTAAGTGGTCCAATTTCGAAGTGAATGATCTTGAACAATGCTCCTACGATAACGATTGAGGCTCCGAAACCATACGCCATTGTCATAAATCTTTTTGATGCTTTTGACTGTGCCATAATAAATTTGTGTTTAAATTTTAAGTTTAATTACTTAAGTAGGTTAATAATAGGGTTTAATAAAATTTCTAATTTGAATTTTTGGTCACTTCCGTTCCCATATAATCTTGTACGGTTCTGAAACCGATATAACTTCTTGCTGAATCTGCATATTCATAATCTCTTGAACTAACTTGCAAGAAATAAGCAACATCTTTCCATGACCCACCTCTCACAACTTTACGCATATTATTAGCGTCGTTGACGGTTGGGTTGATTGTTGATGAATATTCGTAGGATGCAGGGTCATAAGATGAGTGAACCCACTCAGAAACATTCCCCGCCATATTGTACAGATTGTAATCATTTGGTTCAAATGATTTAGCTTCTACGGTATAAAGGGCCTGATCCGCAGCATAATCTCCTCTCATTGGCTTGAAATTTGCCAAGAAACATCCGCGATCATTATAAGCATAATAACCACCCCAAGGATATGTTGCTCCTTGTAGGCCACCACGAGCGGCATACTCCCACTCAGCTTCAGACGGTAACCTGAAAGAGTTAACAAAAGCAGCACCCTTCTTGGATTTCTGATATGAATTCTTATTCAATGTTCTCCATTGGCAAAATGCTTTTGCTTGTTCCCAAGTAACACCTACCACTGGGTATTCTCCATAAGCTTCATGCCAGAAATAATCATTATGCATGGGCTCATTATATGAATAAGAGAAATCTCGTATCCACGACGTAGTATCTGGATAAATTTCTATTTCTTCTTTTATGATCACATCCTTTCGTCTAAGTTTCCTATTCTTAGCCGCTTTTTCTATATCCATAAAAGTATATTGGAATTTGAATTTGCTCACATCCCAAGTACGCTGTCCGTTATAAGACTCTTCAATAGGAAGGTACATGGTGTCCATAACCTCAGCATAATACTCGTCTGGATAATCATCTGTATCGAAAATCAGATCAATATCACGGTTAAGCTTACGACCTTCATAGCCCGTATCACCTAGACCACTGTAGTTGTCTAACATGTACTTTTCGTAAACAGACATATTTTCTTCATCTGCATCATTAAATGCAAATTCTCCAATACCACCGTTTCCTGGCACTTCTCCTACTTCATCCGCAAGGATAGCAAGTTTAGTACGTAAAATAGAATCTCTCACCCAATACACGAATTGACGATACTCACTATTAGTGATCTCGGTTTCGTCCATGTAGAAAGACCTAACGGTAACTGTTTTGGTCGGGGCATCGTTTATTTCGGCAAGATCGTCATCCGACTTACCCATAATAAATGCGCCACCTGGAACAAGTGCCATCCCATAAGGTTTTTCAGGATGCCATTTTTTTCCTTTAACACCAACTAGCTCTCCTTTGTCTTTGGAGCCACAACTGGCTATGAGTGTTAATACTGCGATTAATAAAACATACTTCTTCATATTCAAGAAATTCGAGGTTAAATTACTAGTCCTAATTAATTCAAGGGCTCAAACATATTTATATATTTTCAGAAAAACAACTTTTTTGGACAATAATTTACATTTAATCTTAAAAAAAATACACTTCGTCGATGAAATCGTCTTTAAAATGCCTCTTCAAATACTGTTTTTTCTGTGCGCCTTGTACCATCTTTCAGGTATAATACCACTTGTTGCATCCGCATAATCCTTATGCATGCAAGGTAATAACGTATGTCTTTTTAATTTATTATTAACATTTGATAAAAAAGGTATTTCTATCCACCAACGTCCAGTTTTATTACTTTTATAGAACATGAGTTCTTCATCTTCGACAAGGACCGTATACTTTTGGTAACTGCTATCATCGGTAAAATCATCATCCTTTACTCGGTGGTTTACACCTTCAATAAAATACCATATCATCTGTGCAATAAGCATTGATGTTACCTCATCATCCTTTGAGGCCTTGTATTCGTAGATACCAAAAGACGATACTTTATTACTTATTCCCGCATAACGAGAAATAGCACAAATCTCCTTACCATCGAATCCATTAGGCGAAAATCGTTGCTTGATACTAACTTCAGAAGCTTTTATACAAGACATATCTATGGTCACAATATTGGCATCTCTCAAGACTGGCTCAGATAATGTGATGTCACCTCCTAATTCTCCTAGTCTATAAGCTTCAAAATATAGTTTCTCCATTAGATCTATTTCTTCTTGAGAATTGAAATAGGTTTGATACCCCAATGTTGAGTAATTAAACAAATTATAAGGCTTTTCGAGAATTATCTTTCCCATAAAACTATCGTTCTTAATAGGCTTTGAGGCATCGCCAAGATCAAATTTACTGTCTACATTAACAATATTGACCATTGGCTTGAAGGTATCGTATGATCGGTAATTAGCATATGTAAGGTCTTGACTCCCTCCTAATATAATAGGAATGATATTCTTTTCAATAAGTATGGAAAGGGTTGTACGAAGAGCGAAATATGTATCATCAACGGTTTCGCCCTTATTAATGTTTCCAAGATCGGCAATACCAGAAAACCAACTTCCAGGAAATAAGGCATATAAGGCTTTTCGAATTTCGCCTAGTTGAAATTCTTCTCCTATATAATCAATGTCATTTCTATATTCTGGGACCCCTATAATGGCAATTTGCACATCATCCAATTCTGGCATGCCATGCTGTTGAGAGTTGATTTTTAATTTTCTACCTAAAGATTGTTCTGATAATAATTCGTTGTGCGCTAAAACAGCATCCTCGACAGGAGATAGAAAATTAAAATTCATTTGCCATTATTTTTTTGAAGTTGTTTTTTTCTTTGCTCTTGTCTTTTTCTTAGGAGCGTTTTCCGCAATTATGTCCATTACTTTTTTTAAAGTCAATTTGGATGCATCAACCGATTTTGGGAGTTCGATCTTGGTTTTTCCCTTGATGATGTTGTGCCTTCCCCAGCGCGCTTTCTCAACTCGAATTCCTTCTTCTTCCCAAGAATGTATTAATTTATCTATTTCTTTTTGTTTTTTGTCTTCAATCAACTGAATAATATCCGCATCTGAAAGATTGTCCCAATCATATTTCTTATTGACATTAATGAACATACTATTCCATTTTATGAATGGTCCAAAACGTCCTTTACCCTTTTGAACAGGCAAATCTTCGTAAGTATATATTGGTGCATCGGCCTTTTCTTTTTCCTTGACCAATTCAATGGCTTCATCAAGATCAATATTCAAAGGGTTCACTCCGGCTGGTAACGACACGAATTTTTTGCCATATCGAATATAAGGACCGAACCTCCCTATTGCCACTTGAAGTTCCTCTTCATTGTATTGTCCTAGATCTTTGGGAAGTTGGAATAGATCCATCGCCTCTTCAAAAGTAATCTTATTTAATTGTTGGTCTGGGGCCAAGCTTGCAAATTTAGGTTTCTCTTCTTCATCAACAGTTCCTATTTGCACCATGGGTCCAAATTTTCCTAAACGTACACTTACTTGTCTTCCCGATTTTGGGTCTTCACCCAGAATGCGTTCACCAGATTCGCGATCTGCGTTTGCCTGTACATCTTCTACCTGCGGATGGAATTCTTTGTAAAACTCCTTCATCATATCTGTCCAAACCTCTTTACCTTCAGCTATATCATCAAAATCCGCTTCAACTTTCGCAGTGAAATTATAGTCTAGGATATTCGCAAAATGATTCACCAAAAAATCGGTCACGATCATACCCACATCTGTTGGCACCAACTTTCCTTTATCAGATCCCACTTTTTCAGTTAGGATAGTATCTTTGATTGCACCTTCATTGAAGGTTAGCTGAGTATACTTTCGTTCTTGCCCTTCCACGGTCCCTTTCTCCACATATTTCCTATTCTGGATCGTTGATATTGTAGGTGCATAAGTAGAAGGACGTCCAATACCTAATTCTTCTAGTTGCTTTACCAAAGAAGCTTCCGTATATCGATATGGTGCTCTAGTGAATCGCTCTGTCCCAGTGATATATTTATTCTCCAAGGCTTCGCCTACACGCAAATTAGGCAACATACCTTCTTGCTCCATATCTTCATCATCCGTGCCTTCTAAGTAAACTTTCAGAAATCCATCGAATTTGATGACCTCTCCATTAGCAGTGAACTCTTGAGCATGTGTAGAGGCATTAATCTTGACATTAGTACGTTCCAATTGTGCTTCACTCATTTGTGATGCTATTGATCGTTTCCAAATAAGATCATACAATCTATCTTGATCTCGATCCACACTTACAGAGTGTCTCGAGAAATCTGTAGGTCGAATGGCTTCATGCGCCTCTTGAGCTCCTTTGGATTTTCCTTTATAATTTCTTGCTTTACTATACTCCGAACCAAAAGCACTATTAATTTCTGCTTCAGCTCCTTTACGAGCTTCATTAGAAAGGTTGACACTATCTGTTCTCATATACGTAATAAGACCAGCTTCATATAGTCGTTGTGCCATAGTCATGGTCTTACTAACAGAAAAGTATAATTTTCTTGATGCCTCTTGTTGTAAAGTTGAAGTTGTAAAAGGTGCCGCAGGTGATTTTTTAGCTGGTTTCTTTTCTAGATTTGCCACCTTGAAATTAGCACCAGTATTCGATTTCAGGAATTTAAGGGCTTCATCTTTAGTTGCGAAAGTCTTTGGGAGCTTGGCCTTGAATGATTTTCCATCTTCATTAGAAAATTCAGCATCAATCCTATAGGATGCTACAGCTGAGAATTCCTGAATCTCACGTTCCCTCTCAACGATCAATCGAACGGATACGGATTGTACACGTCCAGCCGATAATCCTCCTTTCACCTTTCTCCAAAGTACCGGTGATAATTCATATCCCACGATCCTATCTAACACACGACGCGCTTGTTGCGCATTTACCAGGTCATAATCAATGCCTCGAGGGTTCTCAATCGCTCTTTGTATAGCCGATTTAGTTATCTCATGAAAAACAATTCTTTTCGTCTTGTCTTTATCCAGTTTTAATACCTCTGCTAAATGCCAAGCAATCGCTTCTCCTTCTCGATCCTCATCACTAGCCAACCATACCATCTCAGCAACTTTAGCCAGATCTTTCAGTTTTTTCACTACTGCTTTCTTGTCTTTGGAGACTTGATATTTGGGTGTAAAATCCCCGTCAACATCAACCCCCAGCTCTTTTGAAGGCAGATCGGCGATATGCCCAAAACTAGATTCTACCTTAAAATCCTTACCTAAGAATTTCTCAATTGTTTTGGCTTTTGCCGGTGACTCAACGATTACTAGATTCTTTGCCATGTCTGATTTTTTCGAGGTACAAAAGTATATGTTTTTTTTAATATCGAGATTACCCCCTTGATTTATAATAAAAAAATCCCTCCGCAAGGAAGGATTTCAATGAGTTTCATTTGGGATATTTACTGCCCAATTTGTTTTATCTCAGCAAAAGAATCTTGGTCATTAAAACCAACGACTTTTTTGTATACTATATATAAAGGTATATACGCAAAAGAAGCCGTGAAAAAGAGACCAACAACACAAAGCATCAATCCGACAATTTCGGCCAAGAATCCTGCAATAATTATCAATCCAAAACTAATTAACCATTTCTTCGTACCGAGCTCAAAACTCGCCCTAATGATATTTGACGCAGAGAGTTCAGGATTAAAGGCAAAAACAATATTCATAAAGAAAATTGGAACCACAACATAAATTATCGGCAAGAAACAAAGCAAAGAAGCGAGAATCGAAATGCCAACCGTTGCGAGTGCTAATTTAAAGACTTTGCCTAGATAAGCTGGTTTCAAATAATAAAAGTAATCTTCCGAATTACTTGACCCTAGGTCTTTCAATTTACAGATTCTATAAAATGCTGCTTTTAATGCAAATGTGATTGTCATGGCAACACAAAAAAAGAATATCATGAAAATAATGAAAGGCAGCATGAAAATGATTGCATTATCTGGGTTCTCCAATGCTTCTGGGTCTATGATTCCTAAAGTGATCAATGGGAGGTAAACAAGTATCATAAATGGAACCATCATCGCCATATTGATCAACAGCATAATCAATCCTTGAAGCCACACTTTCTTGAAGAGCTCTATGGATTCATTAAAAATAGTGCCAAAATCCAGAATCTTGGCGGTTTTGATTTTTTCAGAAATATATCCTATGGTGTTCATGCGAGTTGATTGATTGGTACTAACTCAAAGATAAAGTATTTAACATATATTAACCTGCCACTTTGTCATATGTTTTAAATATATCCTATCTTTGCATGCTTATTGACCGCTAAAAGTTCTTAATAGCATATGGAGAAGATAATTGACGAAGACAAGCAAGGTGAAAGTCTTGTGTTAGATAAAAATTTGGAGAACACTCGTAAACTTTATATTGAGAGTTATGGATGTGCCATGAATTTTTCAGATAGCGAAATTGTGGCATCGATACTTTCCTCAGAAGGTTTCAATACCACGAAAAAACTTGAAGAGGCCGATCTGGTTCTGGTCAATACATGTTCTATTAGGGACAAAGCTGAGCAAACAATACGTAAACGTCTGGAAAAATATAATGCGGTAAAACGTAAGAATCCAAAAATGAAAGTAGGTGTTCTTGGTTGTATGGCAGAACGTTTGAAAACTAAATTCTTGGAAGAAGAAAAAATAGTGGACTTGGTTGTTGGTCCTGACGCTTATAAAGACCTTCCAAATCTAATTGCAGAGGTTGATGATGGCAGAAATGCCGTGAACGTCATCTTATCTAAAGAAGAAACGTATGGTGATATTTCTCCAGTTCGTTTGAACAGCAATGGGGTAACAGCTTTTGTATCAATTACTCGCGGATGTGATAATATGTGTACATTCTGCGTTGTTCCCTTTACACGTGGGCGAGAGCGTAGTCGTGACCCGCAAAGCATACTTGAAGAATTGAATGACCTTTGGAATAAAGGCTACAAAGAAATCACATTATTGGGTCAGAATGTGGATAGTTATTTATGGTATGGCGGTGGAATGAAAAAAGATTTCGCAAGAGCTTCGGAGATGGTAAAGGCAACTGCTGTTAGTTTTTCGAACCTTTTAGAGCTTTGTGCAAAAGCGCAACCCAAAATGCGCATTCGCTTTAGCACTTCCAACCCTCAGGACATGACATTGGATGTTGTGGAGACCATGGCGAAACACACCAATATTTGCAATTACATCCATTTACCAGTACAAAGTGGAAGCAATCGCATTTTAAAAGAAATGAATCGACAACACACTGTTGAAGAGTACAAAACACTTATTGATAATATTCGACAAATTATCCCTGATTGTGGTATTAGCCAAGACATGATCGTTGGTTTCCCAACAGAGACTGAGCAAGACCACCAAGATACCATGGCATTAATGGATTATGTGAAGTATGGCTTTGGATACATGTACGCTTACTCTGAACGACCAGGCACCATGGCCGAACGCAAAATGGATGATGATGTTACCGCTGAAGAAAAGCAACGAAGACTCGCAGAGATTGTTGAACTTCAATTACAACATAGTGCTTATCGCACAAAACAGTATGTGGGAAAAATAGTTGAAGTGCTCATTGAAAAGTCATCAAAAAAGAGTGATATGCAATGGAGCGGGCGCACGCCTCAAAGCACGGTCGCTGTTTTTCCTAAAGAACACTATAAAATTGGCGATTTCGTCAATGTGAAAATACATGAATGTACTGGAGCAACCCTCATTGGGGAGGCTGTTGGTCATTCTGAAAATAATTAAAAAAGAACAAAGACTAGGAGAACCAAGAATCAAGGCGGTTTTCATTAAAGTTCTTATAAAAAATCAGTCTTGACTCTTTTTGTCTAGGCTCTTGAATCTAAAAATATGGAATCAGTTCAAGCTATAAAACAGCGTTTCGGCATTATAGGCAATGATGTTAAGCTTAATCGCGCAGTCGAGAAAGCCATTCAAGTGTCACCAACAGATATTTCTGTTTTGGTCACTGGAGAAAGTGGTGTTGGCAAGGAGAGTATTCCTAAGATAATACACCAATTATCTCATAGAAAACACGGAAAGTACATTGCCGTAAACTGTGGGGCCATTCCTGAAGGCACCATAGACAGTGAACTTTTCGGTCACGAAAAAGGGGCTTTTACAGGTGCGACACAAACGCGTAATGGGTATTTTGAGGTTGCCGATGGCGGTACTATTTTCTTGGATGAAGTCGGCGAATTGCCTCTGACCACCCAAGTAAGATTATTGAGGGTGCTGGAGAACGGCGAATTCATAAAAGTTGGTAGTAGCAAAGTGCAAAAAACAGATGTTCGTATTGTAGCTGCTACAAACCTTAATATGGTAGAGGCCATCCAGAAAGAAAAATTTCGTGAAGACCTATACTATCGCTTAAGTACTGTAGAAATTGCTTTACCTCCACTTAGAGAACGCAAGGAAGATGTACATTTGTTGTTCAGGAAATTCGCAAGTGACTTTGCATTGAAATATAAAATGCCCACTGTTAGATTGACGGATGAAGCCGTGAATTTACTTTTGAATTATCGCTGGAATGGAAACATTCGTCAGTTACGTAATGTAGCCGAACAACTTTCAGTCTTGGAACACGACAGAACCATTGGCCCTAATAGGTTAAGGGACTATCTACCTAATCTAGGAAATACATTACCCGCTGTCATTGGTAGTACAAAATCAAAAAGTGACTTTAGCAGTGAACGTGAGATCATGTACAAGGTATTGTTTGATATGAAAAATGACCTTAACGACCTAAAGAAACTAACTTTAGAGCTCATGCAGAGTGGTAATGCCAAGGACGTAAAAAATAATAATGAAGGTCTAATCGAAAAGATCTATGGCGAACCTGAAACTAGTTACGAAGACCGAATTGATGACGCCATGGAAGTAATGCCCATTCCTTCGGTACCATCGGAAACAATTATCCCACAGGACAATGGTCCGGACAAATACCATTTTGCGGAAGAAATCGAGGAAGAAGAAACACTCTCACTACATGACAAGGAATTGGAGCTTATTAAAAAATCACTTGAGAGACATAAAGGAAAGCGTAAATTAGCAGCAGCCGAATTAGGTATTAGCGAAAGAACACTCTACCGAAAAATAAAGCAATTCGATCTTTAACACAATTATATGAAAGCAGTAGAAATATTCAGGATACGAAAATCGTTTACATCCAACAGTTCTGAAGCTATAAGGAAAGAAGCAGAAGATCTGGTCAATGAAAAACATTATCAAGGTTATAGATTGATCAATGTTGATTTTGATGTTGCCGATAATGCGGGTTATATTTACGCTTTCATAACCATGAAACGACCTAATACTTATTAATGAAATTTATAAGACCTATTTCTTTAATTGTCATCACCCTAACCATTCTTGGTTGCGGCTCCTATTCATTTACAGGTGCTTCTATTTCTGCCGAAACCAAGACGTTTCAAGTCAATTATTTTCAGAATAATGCACCATTGATCGAGCCTGGATTAGAAAGAACATTTACCCAGTCTTTACAGGACCTAATATTGAATCAAACAAGTCTGGATCTCGTAAATTCAAGTGGCGATTTGGTTTATGAAGGAGAAATTGTAGAATACCGAATAGCACCAACTACGGCAACTGCAGAAAATACTGCTGCACAAAATAGATTGACAATTACAGTAAATCTTAGATTTTTCGACAAGAATGACCCAGAAGCAGAACTCGAACAACGCTTTTCATTCTTTTATGACTATCCAGGAAGTGTTCAACTGGTCGGATCTCAGAAAGACACGGCGATCACAGAGATCTTTGACCGCATCACTCAAGACATATTTAATGCTTCGTTAGCAAAGTGGTAATGAATACAAGTAACTTTACATACCTACTACAAAACCCACAGTTGGTTACCATAGAGCAAACAAATGAACTTGAAGTCATTCTTGAGCGATTTCCATTTTTTCAGTCCGCAAGAGCAGTCTATCTTAAGGGATTGAAAAACAATGAAAGCTTTAAATACAATCAAGAATTAAAGACAACAGCTGCATATACAACTGACAGAAGTATACTCTTTGATTTCATTACATCCGATGAGTTCAAACAAAATGAAATATCTCAACAGATCAAGCAAAATATAGAGCATCTCAAGGCAATTGATGTGACCGACGTTGAGGACATTTCAGTTAATAAAAGCATTACAATTGACGATGCCTTAAAAAAACAAGTTCAAGATACAGAAGGGGTCTTGGACCCTGCTTTGTTCCAGCCAAAAATCGAGATCAAAAAAGTTGCCGACTTAACTAGCGAAAAGAATTTGCTCGAAGTTGACACAATAAATATCGAGCAACTTCCAGAAGAAAAACTAAAGATCGGCACCCCGCTCGAATTCGATAAAACAGAAACTCACTCTTTTACTGAATGGCTAAAAATTACAAATTTCAAACCTATTGTTCGGGAAGCAAAAGACGAAAAAGATACTAAAATCGATAGACTCCAGGAGAAGAAAAGGGCAAAAAAATTCGACATGATCGACAAGTTCTTGGCAGACAACCCGAAAATAGATCCTAATAGGTCCACAACCTCATCAAGAAACATAGCAAAAGAGCAAATGATCCAACCGGAAGCCCTGATGACAGAGACCTTGGCGCGCATTTATTTGGAGCAGAAAAACTATGGAAAAGCCATTCAATCTTATCGGATCTTAAGTTTGAAATATCCAGAAAAAAGTGGTTTCTTTGCAGACCAAATTAAAACAGTAAAGCAATTACGAGAACAAAATAAATAAGTGATGGGTACATTTACAATTTTCCTAATATTAATCGTCATAGTAGCATTCTTGCTAATTGTTGTTGTTATGGTGCAGAATCCTAAAGGTGGTGGATTGTCTTCATCTTTTGGTGGTGGCGGAACACAACAATTAGGTGGCGTTAAGAAAACAACCGACTTTTTAGACAAAAGCACATGGGCGTTGGCCACTTTATTATTGATACTGATATTACTATCTAACCTTGCAATAAACAATGGTAATGTTACAACAGAATCTAGAGCACTAGATGGTGACTCTACAGTACCTGTTGAAAACGTCATTCCAGACGCACAACAACAAACTCCTTCAACTGCAACTGACAGTACTGGTAATTAGTAGGGTGATTCAACAAACAAAAAATGCCAGCTTGTCAATCACGCTGGCATTTTTTGTTTCAATCTGTCAGATTTTCAGGGTTTTTTCATTGGCATAATTTCTGAATAGAACTATAACATTAATAATTAATTAATC
>CBESOB010000062.1:0-13612 GCA_965530995.1 uncultured Flavobacteriaceae bacterium | reverse complement strand
GTCGACAAAAACTAATAGATTATATGAAAATACTAATTATTTGTCTAAAGACTTTACAAAAGTCAGGTTCTAAATTGAATTGAATGTCACGGGAACATTAATTAATTATTAAGAATTATAATGCTAAATAAATTTTTTTAAAAAACTGAAATACAGTTATATATGTATCCAATGTTAATTTAATGTTACCTAAAGATTGCTATAATGTTATGTAATGTATATATTTGAGTAGGAATAATTAAAAACCCATCAAATAATGAAAAAGTTTGCACTAAGTTTTGTTGCACTTTTAATGACTGTGGTCTCTTTTGCTCAACAAGAGAGATATTTGAAACTTAATAAGGATACCAATTTAATTGAGGTTACCTATTATCATGACAATGGCGTTGTGAGCCAAACAGGTTCATATACGGTAGCTGGTAAACTCCAAGGTGAATGGTTCAGTTTTGATGCAGAAGGCAAGAAAACGGTTTCGGCGAATTATGATAATGGGAAGAAAGTCGGCAAATGGTTTTATTGGAATGATAAGACTTTAAAAGAAGTAGATTATAATAACAATGTTGTGGCAAATGTTAACGAATGGACAAGTAAAGACATCGTTGCAATTCGCAATTAAGAATTCTAAAACATAGAAACAAGAAAGCATCCTTATTAGGATGCTTTCTTGTTTTAGGCTAATCTAATAATTAATTCACTGTCCAAGTTGCTCCCCAAGAAGCGTAGTCAGTTCCTGTTCCGTTACCATCACCTGAGATAAAATCTGTCTCAGCAAAAGGTTCTCCGGTATCGTTTTTCATTTTCAAGATAATATCTGTAAACGTCACATCTGTAACACTTAGGTCTCCACTAAGAACACCAACACCTGTTGGACTATTGCCTTGGTCTCCATCCAAATCAAACCCTTCTTCAAAGCCTTGAAGCAATACATTGGTAAAAACACCTTGAGTTCCCGCTCTTAGTCTTATAGCTTCATTGCCTGTTGTAGAGCCAAGACCAATGATGGTAAGATTGTTTACCGTTGGTTTAGAAAAGAACACGGGATTGGAATTGTTTCCTATATCTGTATTGAAACCATCAGCTTCAATACCTTTATCGTGATCTGGACCATGTTTAACGTATGCATTCGTAATGGTTCCTGAGAAACCTTCCGTCCAATCGATAGAATCGTCTTGTGCATTGACTACAGATACAAAACTTGCGTTCACCGTACCTCCGAAGAATTCGATGCCATCGTCTTTTCCCTCGAAAGCTTGAATGTATTGCACAAGGGTACTGCTACCAACACCATAAAAAGAAAATCCGTTGTTTTCTGATTGTCCATCGGCTGAACCTCCAGAATATTGCACTCTGACATATTGAAGAGAGCCTGAACTATCAGATGCATCAATACCTCCATATGGTAAGTTTCCAATTTCTGATGTAGAGGTTGAAGTACCAGCAACAGAATTAATTGGTGCTTTTCCGAGTAGTATCAATCCTCCCCAGTCTCCTGCCTGCGGGGCAGAAGCATCAGAAGTAAATACAATTGGATTATCAGCGGTGCCATTAGCAATAATTTGCCCACCTTGAGCTATTGCTATGTAAACATCGGATCCAGAAGCCAAAGCCTCAATGGTCATCCCTGCAGGAACGGTAAGTGTAGCGCCGTCTGCAATTATTAAAGAGCCATTAAGTTTGTATGTATTATTGGCATCTAACGTAAGGTCTTCTGTAAACGTACCTGATAAGAAAATGGTTTGTGGGTCAGTATCGCCACCACCACTATTATTGTTGGTTACACTATTATCGTTGATGATAATATCGGCAGTGCCATCTGTCGTGCATGATGTCAATGCAAATACCACAAGTGTTAAGATCATTAATAAATTTTTCATTTTTCTTGAGTTTAATATTTATTGTAATTGTTGTTAAAAGTTAAATTTGAGTTGAATACCAAGGTCAATACCCCGTTTGTATTTTGAAAGGGTTACATCTCCAAACGATGTGCCTTCCCTAATGCGTTCTATACTTGGATCCAAAATATTTTTTGCACTTAAGTTTATTTGAAAGTTCTCTGTGATTTCATTTCTTAAGGTAAAGTCAAGAGAAGGAACGCCTTTCTCAACGATGTTGCCCAGTTGTCCTGAACCCAATGCGGCAATCCTATCAGAGAAATAAGAGAAAATCAAGTTTGCTTTAGGCTTGTATTTGCCGAGAGCAGGAGCATAACTAACATCAGTATTAACGATCAATGGAGATGCGCCTTGCAATTCATCTGTGCGATCCAAGGTCGAGGTAAATAACCCTTCCGTGGTACTTCTTAGTTCTTGTTCCGTATGCATATAAGTTGCATTAAAACCTGCAGAAAGGACAGACTCTCCCTCTTCATCTTCAAGCAATTGTTTTCGTACTTCTAATTCAATGCCGTATATAGTTGCTTTATCTCCTGTCCGAAAATAACGCTGTGTTCCAGTTGCATCGTTAGCAATTACAAGGTTAATAGGGTCGTTGATCTGCTTGCCAAATGCACCAAGCGATATTAATTCGCTTTGGCTAATGAACCAATCGTATTTTACATCTATATTATATATTTCAGAAAATGATGGGTCATTCAATAAATCCGGATTACCACCAATTCTTTGTGTGACATCTTCGTATACAAATGGCGCCATTTCCTTGAATTCTGGAACCGAAACTGTTTTGCTTGCCGAAAATCGCAGGTTTTGATCATCGTTGATCGCATATCGAATACTTAAGCTTGGTAAAACAAATGTATTGTTGGTTTCGCGGAATCCTGTATCTGTTGGTGTGAGATTAATTACGTCGTAATCAATTCGTTGTTCAAAAGCCTCTAAACGCACACCAGGAACTATGAGCCATTTTTCATCGTCCAGATTGAATTCAGCATTCACATATCCAGCATAGATATCCAATTTGCCTTCATAGGTGTTTTCTAAAAGCCCTGGCCTATTCGTCTGTCCGACCTGTGGTGGGTTAATGGCATTGAAGACATATGTTTGGTACACGCCATCTTCTCCATTTAGTGAAAGATTGTCTAAATTGAAGATCGTATTAAAATTATTGACGTCGGTCACTGCAAAGTCGCTATCAATAATATCATACCCATATCGGATGTTATCGAAATTACGTTCCTTGGTGCGCCCGTTGTAGCCGAAATTCAATTTGGTGTTTTCATTAACACTATAAGCTAAATTAACACGACCATTCAGCTCTTCATCCTTGATGTTCTGGAAATAGCGCTGGTTGTCAAACGGGATGTTATTATAAAATGTAGGGTTGGTTGAAGCATCGTTATCTAAAGAGAATTGATAGTTCTCTAGACTGATACGTTTTCTGTCCGGTTGATGAGAAAAAGTGTTATTATAACCTATGGCCCAATCCACTTCAATATTGCCTGATTTATGTTCTCCTATTAATTGATTTACATAAATAAGGTCTTGATCGAATTGGATATTCATTTGGTAAAAACCTTCATCCGTATTTAAGATGGCGTCTCTGTTTTGACCTTTACCGCTTATTCCAAAATAACCTACTTCATCAGAAGAACTATTTATGAACAGTGAATTGAATTTCAATTTATTGGAGTCATCAATTCGGTAATTGATGGTTACCATTGCCGTTGTGGTCGTTGAGTATTCAAATTCTTCCGTTTCAGGGAATACCTTCTTGAATACCGAAGTGAAATCCGTTTGTACACCACTTCTGTATTCATAATCATTTTCAAAAGACGCTGTCGCAAACAAGCTCAGTCGAGACCCATTCTCAAAGTCAAAGGACTTACCTGCAGAGGCTCCATATCCAATATTTATTGGTGCGCTAGCAGCTTCTGGATCTATGCCATGAGACAATATCACTGCAAATGGATTATGTTCATAGCGACCGTAATATCCAAAATACCCTGTGCCTTCGCTTCTTACAAAGCTTTTATTCGCAGCTCGAGTATTCACTCCTGAACTCGTAAACACATTAAAGAAACCATTACCGCTATAATCCTTGGATGTGATATCAATGTTCCCTGCAGAAAAATCTCCGTAGAATCTAGAAGAGTAGGCCTTACTGATGGAGACATTCTCAATAATGTATGATGAAAAAAGATTCAAGTCGATGTTCTTTTTGTTTACATCGTTGGACGGCAAGGAAAGCCCGTTCATAGTTGTATTCAAGTATCTATCACCTAAACCCCTTACATATACATTATTTGAACCTTCTTGTTTTGAGACTCCAGATATTTTTGCGACCGCACCGGCGGCATCACTCACACCTTTTCTAGACAATTCTTCTGCCCCGATACTTTGTTTTATTTCAGTGGCTTTTTTCTGATCTAATAATAGGGCAACTTCACTTTCTCTTCTGGTGCTTGTCTTAATAAGTACTTCACCTAATGATGCAGCGCTGGCTAACATAGGAACATTAACGGTAGTCACTTTGTCTAAAATGACTTCGACGGTAATTTCTTGTGTTTCGTAACCAACAAAACTGTAAACCAAGATATACGAGCCAGGCGTGAGGTTGTTGAATTGAAATAGACCATCAAAATCGGATGTAGTTCCCGTGGTAGTGCCTTTTATGAGAACATTCGCAAATGCTAAGGGCTCGTCATTAAACTCTTTGTCAATAAGTTTACCAACTATGGATCCAGTGTTCTGGGCAAAAGAGGTTATTGTGAAAAGTAGAGCTAGACCTAGTAAAATTTGTCTCATTAGTTATCCTAAAATTTCTTGCTACAAAGAAACTCTTGTAGTATGAACAAGAGGTTAAGTTAGGATTATAGATTAGTGATGAAAAGGTTAAGTTAAGGTTATGAGAAACGTGAAAATCGTTTGTATCAAGCAACTATTTCTTAACATTGATTATAGTATCTTGCAATCACTAATTGATTAGCAATGAACTGGGAACAATTACTCTCTTTAAAACGCTTTGGCGACACCAATAAACGCATACGAAAAGAACAGGATGAAACCCGATTAGGATTCGAGGTAGACTACGATCGCGTAATCTTTTCATCAGAATTCAGGAGTCTTCAAGATAAGACTCAAGTCATTCCTTTGTCTCAAACAGATTTTGTGCATACACGTTTGACCCATAGTCTGGAGGTGAGTGTCGTAGGACGCTCGTTGGGCAGAAAGGTTGGTCAGAAACTCATTGAGAAATATCCGCATTTACAAAATGTCCATGGATACCAAGCCAATGATTTTGGGGCCATCGTTGCTGCGGCAGCCTTAGCACATGACATAGGGAATCCACCTTTCGGGCATTCTGGTGAAAAGGCCATAGGCGAGTTTTTCAAGAATGGAGAAGGGAGCCAATTCAAGAAAGACCTAACGGATAAAGAATATCAAGATCTTTGTGATTTTGAAGGTAATGCCAATGGTTTCAAGATCCTGACTGAAAGTAGGGAAGGTCGAGAAGGTGGTTTGCGATTGAGTTATGCGACACTTGGGGCATTCATGAAGTACCCAAAAGAATCATTACCCAAAAAACCTACGAATCATATAGCCGATAAAAAATATGGTTTCTTTCAGACCGAAATTCATTCGTTTACGGATGTTGCGAACGAATTAGGCTTAAAGTCTCGAAATGAGAATGCATTAAGTTTTAGTAGACACCCACTTGTATCCAAACAGAAGACGGCATACGATATCTGCTATACCATCATTGATTTTGAGGATGGTATAAATCTAGGTTTAATACAAGAGGAATTCGCCCTTGAGTACCTTATCAATCTAGTGCGGGATACCATCCAAACAGATAAATACCATTCACTCACCAATACACAGGATAGAATAAGTTATCTAAGGGCATTGGCCATAGGGACCTTGATCAATGAGGCTGTTGATATATTCATGTTACATGAAGAAGATATTCTTAAAGGTGATTTTGCAATCGCATTGTTGGATAAGAGCAAATACGAAGCTCAAATTAATGATATCATTAAAATAAGTATTGATAAAGTATATCAATCAAAAGAAGTCATAGAAAAGGAAATTTCTGGCTATCAAGTACTCAATCAGCTTTTAAAGACCTATACCTCCGCAGTGCACAAGGATTTTGAAGGGATGTCAAGTAATTACGACAAGCTCGTTTTAAAGACTTTGCCCGTAACCATTGATCATCAAGCCAATTCAATTTACAAAAGATTAATGGCCATCTGTCTTTACATATCCAAATTATCTGATAGCAATGCCATTTTAATTCATAAAAAGATCAAGGGTATTGAATTTTAGTAACTCGTCTAATTTATTTGAATATTACATCATAAAAAGGTATTTTAGACGACCTAATTAAAAAGCTAATATGAAAAAGAAAATACTATTTGGTTCTAGTATACTACTGGGATTATTCTTCGCTTGCCTATTTCTCCTAAAAAACTCGGAGGAAATATGCAGAGAAGTAAACTCAAATGATGATATTGTCAATCTTCATAAAGAAAATTTAGACAATAGTCCTTTCAAGGAAACACTTAAATTAACCAAGCAAGAGCGGAAAGCTGCTGGGTTGCCTCCAAATAAATATTTGGAAGATGAGTGGGAACTAACAATGAATCCTGTTCTAGGCAGACCAACAGTCGAGAATCTTCAGGATATTAAAGAATCAATGGCCCAGATGAGAGTCCCAGGAGAATCTGTTGCCAATAGTTGGGTCTCAAGAGGACCTGACAATGTTGGAGGAAGAACAAGAGCCATTATGTTCGATCCAAACGATACTTCTAATGAGACGGTTTTTGCTGGTGGTGTGAGTGGTGGTCTTTGGAAAAACTCAAAAATTTCCGACGCTAATACTGTATGGGAGAGAATTGACATACCAAATAACTTATCTGTTTCTACTATTAATTATGATCCAAATAATACAAATATATTTTATGTTGGAACGGGAGAATCTTACGTTGGTGGCGATGTGAATGGCGATGGTGTATGGAAATCTGAAGATGCTGGCGTTACGTGGACAAAAGTATTTGGAGGTATTTCTGGTCCAACAACGTTTGTGTCAGCTTCTGATATCACTATAAATTCTCCAGCAGGTATTGCTGGAGATTATCAATCATTCCCAACGACCAATTTTGGGGCAACAATAACATCAGTTATCACCGCGGATTTTGAACTCGTGGATGATGGTACAGCAGCACCTACAGAAGGATGTGATCCAGTTACCAATGATCTAACGGGTAAAATTGCCTTGATAAGACGAGGAAATTGTCCGTTTGTGGATAAAGTAAAAAATGCACAAGATGCAGGTGCTATTGGTGCCATTGTGATGAATAACAATCCGGGAGAGCCCGTTGCCATGGGTGGTACTGATGCAAGTATTACTATACCGGCCGTTATGATAACACAAGCCGATGGCGACTTGATAGAAGCTGAATTAGCAAATGGCCCAGTAAATGGAGCCTTGAATCCAGCTACTGGAAATTACACGGGTAATTTAGTACCTGGAATTCAACATATAAATGACATCAAGGTAAAGGATAATGCCGGCGTTTCTGAGATTTATGTAGCTGCAGGTGAAACATTCTATGGCGACGCCAATTCAGCAACATATATGGGAGGCCCTGAATTAGGCTTATATAAATCCGTTGACGCAGGAGTTACATGGACAGAATTGGACATGCCATTGACAGCCAATGGGAATAAGCATGAACCTAATGATATAGAGATTGGTGCTGATGGTACTATTTGGGTATCAACTACCGCTAGTTCTATTTTTGGCGATGGTGGCGGAAAAATCTTCTCATCAACTGATGGTGTTACTTTTGGCGACACCTATACAGTAGCCGGTGCAAACAGGACACAAATTGCCGTTTCTTCACAAAATGCCGGTACAGTATATATATTAGCACAAATAAGTGGAGGTGTTGCCATGGAGTTCACCACAGATGGTTTTGCAACGGGAACTGCGAGCATGGCCTTGCCAAACGATGCGGATCCTGGTATTCCCCCAGCTGATTTTACAAGAGGGCAAGCTTTTTATGACCTGATGTTGGAGGTGGATCCGAGCAACGATCAAAGGCTCTATGCTGGTGGTATTGACTTATTTTGGTCAGACGATGCAGGTGCTTCATGGGATCAGAGTACGCATTGGTATGCTGGCTTTGGCTTTCAATATGCCCATGCGGATCAGCATGCTCTGACATTTGCAAATGGTGCTCCAAATAGGATATTGGCTGCAAATGATGGCGGTGTTTTCTTTTCTAATAATTCGGGAACCACAACAGTAGAAAGAAATAAGGGGTTCGTTACATCTCAATTCTATACAGTTGGTGTTGCACCAACAACAGCGTTTGGTGGTGCTGATTATTTTGTAGGAGGATTGCAAGACAATGGGACACAATTGTTTCAAAATGCGGATCCAGGCATTAGTGGATCAATAGATCAATATGGCGGTGATGGTGCCTATAGCTTTTTTGATCAAGATGGGACAGATCAATATTACATAAGGAATTATGTATATAACAGTGGCATCAATTTGTTCGACTTAGGAACGAATACAAATGTCACGATCAGTAACGAAAATGCGAGTAATGGGTCATTTATTAATCCATGTGCTTTAGATTCAAATTTAGATATTTTATATACTAATTATTCAAGTACTGATAATGGATCAGCTATAAGACGATATTCAGGCATAAAATCCTCAGGAACGCTATCTGCAACGATGCTTACAGATCCTTTATTGGAGTCAAGACCGACGGCATTTACAGTGTCGCCATATACCACCACATCTTCAACAGTTTTAGTTGGAACTGTATTAGGTGACGTATTGAGGATTGATAATGCGGATAGTGCACCTATTTGGACAAATATTGAGACAGCTAATAGCATAGTAGGTAGTATTTCAGATGTTGAATATGGTGCTACAGAGAACGACATATTCGTTACTATACATAACTATGGTGTTCAAAGTATTTGGCATACAAGTAATGGAGGAACAACGTGGTCTGGCAAAGAAGGGAATTTACCAGATATGCCAGTAAAAGCCATATTACAAAGCCCACTTATACCGGATGAGGTGATTATTGGTACTGAATTAGGCGTATGGTACACAACGGATTTTTCTTCTGTAAGCCCTACATGGTTGCCAGCGTTCAATGGAATGAGTGATGCTAAAGTTACCGATCTTGATGTAAGAGATGACAATGCTGTATATGCATCTACCTATGGTAGAGGAATATTTTCGGGTCAATTTGAATTGGATGTAAATGGGGATGAAGACGGAGATGGCGTACTAAACGGCGTTGATAACTGTGTAAATACGGCAAATGCTGACCAAGCCGATACAGATGGTGATGGTGTAGGAGATGCATGTCAAGATACCGACAACGATTCAGTATTAGACATCGATGACAATTGCCCAGAGAATGCAAATACAGATCAAGCCGATACAGATGGAAATGGTGTTGGAGACGCTTGTCAAGATACTGATGGAGATACCGTTCTCGATATTGACGACAACTGTTTGGATACGGCCAACACGGACCAGCAAGACACGAATGGTAATGGTAGTGGTGATGTTTGTGACACTAGCTATGCAGCACCAGATAATATTGAGGTTGAAGTTGTTTCGGAAACATGCGATGGGCAGGATAATGGGAATGTTAATATAAGTTTGAATGAAACGTATGTTAGCTATACGGCAACTTTAGTTGGCAGTGGAGTCAATCTTACGCAAGCTATTACAACTAGCTTATATAGTTTTGAGGATTTAGCTGTAGGTGCATATACACTTTGCGTATCTGTTGATGGAAGAAATTATGAACAATGCTTCGAAGTAAATATTGATGCTGCTGAGCCACTAGACGCAATTTTTGGTTTAGCTAACGATGATTCTGATGATGGATCTGTTGTTACGTCGATTTCAGTAAACAGAGGTACGGCGCCCTTTACAGTGACATTCAATGATGAGGTTATACGCATCTCTAGTGATACTGAATTTGAGGTTGAAACTTTTGGTTCTGGTCTTTTAGAAGTTAGATCAGCCAAGGCTTGTGAAGGTGTAATTAGCAGAGTTATGGAAAATTCCACAGTTCTTAGATTGACTGCTAGCCCAAATCCAGTAATTGACGAATTGAAAATAACCTTACCGTCTTCAATGGAAGGAATCATACCAGTGCAGGTTTATGACCTAACTGGAAAGTTGATATTGAATCAAATGATGGAAATTCAAAACTCGAATTATATTCAAGTGCCTTTCAATAGTTTTAACAAAGGAATTTATTTTGTTAAGCTTGCTCTTGACAAACCGAAAGTTCTTAAAATCATAAAAAAATAAAAAGATGAAAATGAATTTTAAATTATATACCGCATTAGTATTAGTTGTAGTCATTGCTGCTTCTTGCAGTAGCAGTGGCGGAGATGATACTCCGCCACCGCCACCGCCAAATTCAGCCCCATCATCGGTTTCACAGTTGGTTTTTCCTTCTTCCGATTTGCTTTGTATCGATAATTCAGTAGCTTTTCAATGGGGGGCGGCGACAGATGTAGATGGCGATCCTATATCCTATAAGCTAGTAGTAGCGACCGATAGGCCATTAACTCAAATTATTGAGCAACGTACCGTGAGCCAAACAACGGTTACAATATCACTGCAAACAGGAACAGCTTATTACTGGAGAGTTACCGCAATGGATAATCAAGGAGCTGAAGCAGACCCTTCAAGTACATTTGCATTTTATACAGAGGGCGATGGTGTTTCTAACTATGCCCCTTTTACAGCAGCATTGAATGCTCCTGATAATGAAGGTACAGTGACTGCTGGTACGGTTAATTTAAGTTGGACTGGTGGCGATACCAATTCTGCAGATACACTTACATATGAATTATATTTTGGAGAAACGGCAGACCCTGCGTTACTAGAAGCTGACTTGACTCAAGAGGATTTCGATGTAACGGCTGCAGTAGGAACGACATATTACTGGAAGGTTGATACTATTGATAATCTAGGTGTGAAGACCATTGGACAGGTTTGGACTTTTAGTGTTAATTGAAATTGAAAAGATTAATTATAATAGAATAGGCTAGATTAATCTAGCCTATTTTTTTTGTACCTATCTGCAAATCAGCAAGTAATAAGCCTAATAAATTAATTTGTTAACGCAATTAATTTGATATATTCAGTGAGTTAGAGTATTTTAGAGTACTAAAAAATAAAACTCATGAAAAAAACACTACTATTAGCGGCATCGTTTGTCTTTATCTTTTTAATTGGTCTAGTCTTTACAAATTATCCTTCCGATAATATACCTCAGGGAAGTGACAATAATGTCTCTATTTCTGAGAAAAAGGCAAATTACCCAAAACAGGAAAGAAACAAGAAAACACTTGAAGAGAAAGCGCTTTTTGACATAGCTAGAGTTGAATTTGAATTTAACATGCTAAAGAACCCAAGTACAGGCGTAATTCCTCTTGAAGACAAACTACAAGAGCGGGCTATCTCTAAAGAAATCATGGAAAGAGGCAGTTCTTCAAGAGCGGTAACTACGACGTATGTATCAAGAGGACCATCTAATCTCGGTGGTAGAACCAGAAGTTTGGTTGTTGATATTACAGATAATACCGGTAATACTATGCTAGCTGGTGGTATTAGCGGTGGAGTTTTCAGGACGACTGACGGCGGCGCTAGTTGGACCAAGGTATCTTCTAATGGAGAGATTCATAATGTAACCTGCATTGTACAAGATCCAAGATCTGGCTTTCAGAATATATGGTATTATGGAACGGGTGAAACTTCTGGGAATAGTACCAGTGCTGATGGTGCATTTTATTTAGGTCGCGGTGTTTGGCAATCTATAGATAGTGGTTTGACATGGACACAAGTGCCAGGAACTGATTCTTCTCAGGAAGGATTTGATAACCTTTTCGACATTATAACCAATCTTGCGGTAAGCCCTACTAACGGTGATGTATTTGCTGCTAATTTAGGTAGGGTCAGTAGGTTTAATGGTGCAGTTTGGTCAACAGAGATTGTTATAACAAACGGCTTTAACACATCGCATGTAACCGATGTTGTAGCTTCTAGTTCGGGTAGGATTTTTGCTGCTTTGAGTGGTAATAGTGATGTTGGGACAGCTGGTGTATGGACTTCTCCTACGGGAGATGGGTCTTGGACCAGAATTGCAACTACAGCTACACCAACGGGATGGGCCGCTACTGGCCGAACAGTATTAGGCGTGGCGCCTTCTAATCCTGATGTTGTATATGCGATGTATACCAATGGTAATGGAGGTGCAATTGAGGCAGATTTATGGAAATGGGACCAAAGCACAACTACATGGACTAATTACTCAAGTAAGTTACCAGATGAGACGGGTGGAGATTTAGCTGGAAATGACCCTTTTGCGGTGCAAGGAGGATACGATCTTGTTGTTAATGTAAAACCTGATGATGAGGATTTTGTGGTTATCGGTGGAACAAATGCCTATAAAATCGAAGATATTGTAAATGATCCGGAGTTCTTAAGAATCGGGGGTTATGCAAATAATGCAAGTTACAATTTATATAGCGCTGGCGGTGACACACATCATCCAGATATCCATGCTTTGGTCTTTAATCCTTTTAATACCACCCAGTTATTTTCTGGAACCGATGGCGGTGTACACAGAACAGATGACATTAATGCAGCATCGGTATCTTGGACCAATTTAAATAATAATTACCAAACCTACCAATATTATCATGTTGCGATCGACCAACAGAATGGAAGTGATGGCATTATTGGTGGTGCTCAGGATAACGGGACCACCGTTGGAGGGACAATTTTCGGTCAACCAAATACAACAGACATGAATTTTTATTTCGGCGGTGACGGTGTTGCCGCGGCGATCTCAAGAGATAACGCCTGCACACCTTTCTTTTTTGGAGCACAGGAAGGACTGCTTATAAGAGACTGTCCTGCTTTTGTTGGTATTGCTCCTACTGGGTCGTCTAGTCAATTCGTGACGTATTTTCATTTAGATCCAGATAATAATAACGCCTTGTATTATGCAGGGAATGATACTGTATATATGACCACGGCGTCTTCAGCGGTAACGAGTGGCACCTGGACGAATCTTGGCACTACGACCGATTTAGGTGTTGCAGGTCAATTGTTTGTCCGATATGCAACGACAAGAGGTGCCTATAGTACAGCAACCAGCTATTTGTTAATGGGTACGAACGCTGGCGGCGTTTTTAGACTTAATGACCCACAAAATGCTACAGACCTTTCAACGGCGGTAAATATTACACCACCTGGCGCTACTGGTTTCTGTTCAGCACTAGCAATACATCCTACCAATCCAGATATTGTTATGGCTACCTATTCTAACTATGGTGTAAGTAGTATTTTCGTTACTGCTGATGCTACGGCTGCAACACCAACTTGGGTGCTAGCAGAGCAAAATTTAGCTTTGTTTTCAATTCGATCAGCAATGATCACTGAGGCAAGCGGTGAGATCAATTATTATGTTGGTACGGCAAGAGGCTTATATTCATCGCCGGATCCTACCACTACTAATTGGACTATCGAGGCTCCAGCTCAAATAGGATTTGCCGTAGCGCGTTCAATGGATTACAGACCGTCTGATAATAAGTTGTTAATTGGGACTCACGGAAATGGGATGTACATGGGTACTGTTAATAGT
>CBESOB010000061.1:0-13795 GCA_965530995.1 uncultured Flavobacteriaceae bacterium | reverse complement strand
ACATTTTGTGTAGTACCTGCAATTCACGAAATGCTCTATTGCTATTATCTTCTTTGGCAAGTTCTTCGGCTTGCTCGATAATTTTCATTTTTTGATCTAGATTGTGCTTAAAATCAAGGTCACGTAAGTCCCTGTTTAAATGCAGGAAATCATAAAAATTTTCAACATGGTGGTGGTAATTATTCCAAACATCACGATAATCATTTCGTGGAATTGGTCCTGCCGTTTTCCAACTTTCTTGAAGTTCCTTAAAATGTTTGTACGTAGAATTAATACTTTCTTCAACGTTTAACAACCCTTTTATTTCATCAATAATGGAAAGCCTGTTTTTCAGGTTCTCCTTAAGATTTTGCTCAATATTCTTATAATGAGAGGTGCGTTTGTCTCGATATTCTTTGTAAATATCATTGAACTGTTTTTTAAGAGGACTCGAATAGAAAAAATCTACCTCATTACCACCGTCATTTAGGAATTCTTCTTTTTTCTCTTCAAGAAAATGGCTGAATTTATCCCCAAACTCTTTTTTTATATGATCCACATGGCTTTTAATGGCTTGAGCCTTTTCATGTTTGACCAGCCTATTGAATTCACTAACGATATCTTCCATAGACATGGAATGATAATCTTTTAGTTCTATATGATGTCTGTCTTTTACACCATCATCCTCGCCATCCTCGGCGTTCGATTCCTCTATTTCCTCTACGATAATATTTTCCGGAACCTCCGATTGCGTTGTTTCAGATTCAGTAGTAATCACATCACTAGCTTCTTCGATTTCTTTGGAAGAATGATCTGTTTCGGTGATGGTGCTTTCTTTTATTCCGTCTGCTTCTTGCAGGTTATCTTGCTCAGTCATTATGTCAATGATTTTGTTCTTTTACCTTATAAAGATACTAACAACTAAGGCAAATAAAAAGAATCAAGCAGTTTTTAAGATTTATAATAAGTTCATAGTCCTAATTCCATATTTCCCATGCTTTCTCAGCTTGAAAGTGGAGCATTTTAGAACCATTACAGGTTGTTGCGCCTTGATCTTTTCCTTTGTTAAGGAATTCTGTTTCGGTAGGATTATAGATAAGATCGAATAACAGATGCTTACTTGTAATAAATGCATAAGGAATATTTGGACACTCTTTTACGTTTGGATAGGTGCCTAAAGGGGTGCAATTTATGATTATTGAGTAATCGGTGATTATTTCTTTAGTTAAATTATCGTAGCTATATTCTTTTTTACTTGAGGGATTACGCGAGACGAATTTTACTGAAATATTCAATGCATTTAGTGCAAAGGCGATTCCTTTTGAGGCCCCGCCTGTGCCTAAAATCAGGGCCTTTTTATGGTGCGCGCTTATAAATGGTTCAATAGATTTTTTAAAGCCGTAATAGTCGGTGTTATAACCAACCAACTTGCCTTTTTTAGAAACCTTGATGGTGTTTACTGCACCTATGGCCTTGGCTTTCTTATTCAATTTATCGAGATAAGGAATCACCGATTCTTTATAGGGAATTGTTACATTTAGCCCAATTAGTCCTTTAGTATTCTCTATGATCCCAGGAAATTCGGAAATATCTTGAAGGTCAAAATTATCATACTGACAATCAATGATCCCTTCCTTTTTGAACTTCTTTGCAAAATGGGTTCTTGAGAATGAATAGGAAATATTCTTTCCGATGAGGCCGAATCTACGCATAGTTGTTATTTGATCTTCTTCCATACCAATCCAAAGCCAATACAATTATAACCCCTATCACAATGAACACAACGGCCAAATAGGTTTCGGATGATAATTCTGGTAAATATCGTTTATAATTTTCTATGACTTTCCCTCCAACCGAGTCCATTAAAAAAGAACCATCTTCTGCTGTTTTGTATATGGTTTTCTTCCAGGGCCATACCATGCCCAACGAGCCAATTATAAATCCAGTTAATACTGATAATGTTGTATTCTTAAAATGTTTGAGCACATAATTTAGAATGTGAGATAAGGATACAAGGCCAGTAGCAGAACCTAAAGTGAAAACACTCAAGACTTTAAGCATTCGCATTCTTATGGGATTGTCAATAAAACTAAAATCGCCCGAAATCATTTCGTAGAAGGTGTCATATAAGGCATTCACAGAATCCACTAATAGTAGTACATAATTTCCTAATAGAATTAAAATGAATGATCCAGAAAACCCAGGAAGAGTCATACCGGATACACTGATCATACCACATAGGAATACGAACCATAAATTGTCATTCTCTTTTGCTGGATCCAAGAAACTAATACTTAAGCCAATACCAATGCCTATGAGAAGAGCAACATACATTCGTAAATTCCAAACTTTAAAATCTTTACTTATATAATAAATGGAGCCAACTATCATTCCGAAGAAGACGCTCCAAACAAATAGCTCGTAATACACTATCAAATAATCAAGAATCTTTGAAACACTAAAATAACTAACGAGCATACCAAAAATCAAAAGACTCAAAAAACGACCATTTATATATCGGTAGAAGCTTTTGAACCTCCCATTGATAAGCAGTTTAAATGCTTTTCCATTGATTCGTTGTAACGAAAAAATAAACTCCTCATAAAATCCACCTACGAAGGCTACCACACCTCCAGACACGCCAGGAACCTTATTTGCAGCACCCATAGCAAGACCTTTTAGGATCAAGAATATTCTATCAGGAAGTGTACGTTCTCTATTCACTTGTTTTTAGGTTAACTGCCAATTTTTCAAGTAAGAAGATAGTTAAAAATCCTAAGATTGCAAGTGCTATTGCCCATGCTATTTGAGGCTCTTCAGGGTACGCAGAAGGTGAGATGCTTTCTTGTAATAAAGGCACTTCTACTCCTTTAGAATTGATTCGGGTGGATATAGTTTCTTTCCATGGCCATATCTTGTTTAAGGATCCTAAAATAAAACCAGTGAGTGTCGCTAAAGTCAAATTCTTGTAATTATTGAACAGCCATTTAAGTAATTTACTGAAGGATAATAGTCCAACTATTGCACCGGCTCCAATAATCGCAATAGTTTTTAAATCTCTATTATTCAATGCTTGTAAAACAGGCTGGTAGGCGCCAAGCAACACTAAAATAAACGCACCGGAAATCCCTGGAAGTATCATGGCACATATGGCCAAAGCTCCAGCCAAGAATAAGAACCAGTTAGAATCGTTAGTACTTAAAACAGGAAGAGAGGTGATATAAAATGCAAGAATGGTTCCTAAAATGAACATTACAATGGTCGCTATATTCCATTTTGTGATTTGCTTTCCTATAAATAAAATACTAGCTATTACAAGTCCAAAGAAAAAAGACCAAAGAAATATGGGTTTATTGACAAGTAGCCATTCCATAAGTTTAGCCAACGACAGAATACTTATGCCAATACCTATGAAAAGGGCTAATAGAAAACTACCATTAAGTTGTTTCCATGCAGCTTTAAGGCCTTTAGATCTTAATGTTTTAAAAAGTGATAGGTCAACATTATTAATCGATGTGATCAATTCTTCATAAATACCAGAGATAAAAGCAATAGTGCCTCCAGACACACCAGGTACAACATCAGCTGCCCCCATGGCTAGGCCTTTTAGAGTAATTATTACGTAGTTTGAAAACCTTCTTTGCATACCTTGAATTTAGAAAAATTTAAAGGTATAGATTTTAGTTGGAAGCTTTTTCATGATCAGCGAATATCTGTTTCACTGAAGGCTTATTGATGACTTTAGGAAATAGTTCATCCAAAATGATCTTATATTCCGGGTCAAGGTTCATTGCGTTCTTTAAATGAAATTGACCCTCATTGCTTTTATGACTTATGTAATACAATCCAGATAATCTAAACTCTATTTCTGCATTCTCTGGGTGAAATTCCGCAGCTTGTAATAAGTTGTTTATAGAACCTTCATATTCGCCAACTTTCAATAAGACATCGGCTCTCGCAAGCCAAGTGTCTAGCTCATAATTACCGTATTCCAAAGCTTTTTTATATCCATGAGAAGCTTCTTTATAAAATTTCAAGCGCCGGTTTATCTGTGCAAACAATTTCCAATAAACCACATTTTCACTATCAATATTGATGGCCTTATTAATATAATAAAGAGCTTTTTGATAGTTCTGTTTACGATTATAGAAATTGGTAATTGAAATCCAACCTTTGTCTAGAAGTGGGTCTTCATGAACAGTCTTATAATAATATTGCACTGCCAAATCATCGGCACCAAGTTTTTCATGACAATGTCCTATCCTTAAGAGAGCAAAAGATGTTGGGTCTTCTAGTGTCATTGTAATCGAATAGTGCTCAATGGCTTCGTTATATCTGCCAAGTTTTTCTAAGACTTTACCTTTTTCTAGATAGGCTCCAATGAATTGGTCATCAGAAATAATGGCAAATTCAAAAGCAGATAATGCCTTTTCATATTCTTTTAGCGCAAAATATTGCTTGCCTAACTGGTGCCATGCCACCTCACAGTAAGGGTTGGTATCCAGATAAACGTCTAAATATTCGATAGCTTGGGTATTCTGGTCTAAGAAATCAAAACAGTAAATAATATTATATAATGCAGAATAATCTTGATTATCTTCCTCTAAACACTTCATGAAGTACGTTTTGGCGTCTTCGAATTGGTCGAGAAATAAATATTCCATACCGATCAATGAATAGAGGTCTGAAAGCTCCTCGGCCAAGTCCAACGCTTGTAATAACACATTAATGGCTTCTTGGTGTTGGTCTTTTTTCGAGTAAATATTTGCCTTTTGAATGAAGACTTCCTCATTAAATGGGTCAATAGTATATAATTCATCTAGCAGTGAATCCGCAATATCCAGCTTATCTTCAAATACGCAAACCTCGACTTTAAAAAGTTTTAGGTTAATGCTTCCAGGATGCTGTTGAAGCCCTAATTTAATCGCTTTTTTAGCCAAAGCTATCTTACCAGTATTTAGATAATGATGAATGATGTTTTCGAATTCAGTGGAATCAAAGAACAAGACATTATTGGTCTTAAGCATTGATTCAAAACGGGTAAGTGAATAATTATCGTTCTCGTCTTCGTGACTAAACTCCATAAGCACATTAGTTGGTCTTCGGGAAATAAATGTAGTGTACTTAGGCTTGATATATAAGTTAAGTTTTTAATTGTTTTTAACAAAGTAATTAACATGAACGAGTGTGATAGCAAATGCTAAACCAATCTGGTCGGTATTTAATTCGCACTAACAAATTGGTAATAAGTAACTTAACTTAAAGAATTTTTGATAATTTCACACCCTTTAATTATTTCAGAATCCGAAATAGTTAGAGGCGGGGTAATGCGAATGGCTCTAGGTTCAAATAATAGCCAAAAAAGGATAAGGCCTTTATCTTGACATTCGAGAATGACCTTGTTTGTTAACTCAGCGGATGCCGTTAAGGCGGCCAGCATTAATCCTTTACCTCGAATTTCCTTGATCTTAGGATGTTGTAGATGCTGCCTGAAAAGTTGCTCCTTTCTTAATGCTTCAGCTATAAGATTGGTTTCCGTGATTTCTTTCAAAGTTGCCAAAGCAGCTGCCGCGATTACAGGATGGCCACCAAAAGTGGTAATATGACCTAATTTAGGATTCTCCTTTAATGCATCCATCATTTCTTTTGATGCCGTAAATGCGCCAATAGGCATACCGCCACCAAGCCCTTTACCGGTCACAACTATATCTGGGATACAATTGTAATTCTCAAAACCGAATAGTTTTCCTGTACGACCTATGCCTGGTTGTATTTCATCCAATATTAACAAGGCACCAACATCATTACAGCGCTTTTGTACTTTTTCTAGATAGTTATTCTTCGGTTCTATAAAGCCGGCACCACCTTGTATGGTTTCCAATATTACCGCCGCTGAATTTTTAGTGATCTGTTTTATGTGGTCCTCGTTATTGTAATCGATGAACCGGACATCAGGTACCAAAGGTCTGAATGGCTGCTTACGCTCTTCGTAGCCCATTATACTGAGCGCACCCATGGTATTGCCGTGATACGCATGATTGGCAGCAATTATTTCGCTCCTTCCAGTATATCTTCGTGCTAATTTAAGGGCACCTTCTATAGCTTCGGTACCTGAATTGGTCAAGTATGTGGTTTCAAGTGGGTGCGGTAGATGGGATGCCAATAATTCGCATAGATCCACTGCTGGTTGTTGTATATATTCGCCATAAACCATGACATGTGAATATTTGTCGAGTTGCTCTTTTATCGCTGTGAGTACTTTAGGGTGCTTATGACCTAAAGGGCATGCTGAAACGCCTGCGATAAAATCGAGATAAGGCTTATCTTTAGTATCGTAAATATATGACCCTTCTGCATGCTTGATTTCCATAGCCAAAGGATGTGATGTGGTTTGCGCTTGGTATTTAAAAAAATCAGAAGTCATTAGTTCTTCTTTTTTATCTCCTTCAATACCTTTTTAGCGGCTGGCTTTGGAGTGATTTTCTTAGGCTTTTTCTTAGGCTTTTTTCTAAGTTTCTTTTTAGGTTTTTTCTTCGGAATGTTTCGCGATGATTTGTCCGACCTGTCTTTTTTAGAAGCCTCATCAACACGTTTCATCATGGCATCATCAAAGAACCCCTCTTCAGGCAATGGTGCTTCAAGGCCTTTAATTATCGGTAACTCCAATGGTGGGTCATCTTTAAATAGATCATCAATACTTTGTGGACGCTCGTCATCGCGCCAATCAAAACCTCTTAGTAATCTAGCGTTCTTTGGGAATTGTGATTCGGGAAAAATATCTCCGTCTGTTTGACCAATTTTTCGAATTTCAGTAATTGCTTGATTGTAGATCTGTACATTAATACTTCCGGACTTGGATTTATCGATCCCTATCAATTCATTCTTGTCATTCCTTGCAAAATAGATGACTTCAGCATTCTTGATGATATCTACATTATAAAGTTCGTTATCCTTGAAAAGGCCTATCAGTTTTTGCCCAGAGATCTGGTTGTAGCCTTCGTCTAGGGTGTCCTTACTAATGATGAACGCATTATTGAATACTAAAAGAGAGTCTAATTTTTCAGTTTCTGGATTAGAAATCAAATGAATGGTATCGCCAGTCATTTGGTTTCCTATATTCCATAAAATGGGCTTAAGAGATACTGAAAATGCATCACCTTTATTCAATCTACCAAGATTGATGAGTTTTGTCAAACCTGTTTTGTGATCAATATGAATTGAGTCGGCCTTCCCGCTCATGTCCGACTTGAACAAACGAGCATTATAGAAAGCTCTGGTAATTCGGTTGTCTTCTTTACCCGTAACCATCAATGTGTCTGCATGTAGATAAATGGAGTCTCTCTCCTGAACCGTGATAGCTATAGCTCTTTTTGTAATGAATACAGAATCCTTTTCTCTAAACACTTCAGCGTAATGCCCTTTTACAATGCTTTTATTGATAGTGTCCGTAACCGTTATGTTGTTTGTGGCAGAGGCAAAACTCCGGTTTCGGTCAAAATACATGCTATCGCCTTCAAAAATTCGGTTTTCATAATCGATCTTGGATTTCTTCAAGAAATATCCAGTATCGTTATTGGTGTCATAGAATCCACGTTCACAGTAAATTTTACTTTTTTCTCCAGTAATAGTCGTCGGCCCAAATAGATAAGCATGTCCTGAAGTGGCGTAGAAGTCCAATTGGTCCGATTCTATGGTGTAATCGGGGTTTACCAATACCACATCCTGAACGAATTGATATTTCTTGCTATTCATATAATAACGCCCAATCTGACTGGTGATCGTTCCAGAAGTATCGCGCACTACTTTTCCACGGCTTTGGTAGAAGGCTTGTTGCTTAACACGATCAAAGTAGAGTGTATCTGTAGTGAGTATTGAGCTTGGCTCCGTTAGGATCACATCGCCGCTAGCAAAGGCTAATTTTGTACGACCACTGTATTCCACATATTTGCTGCTCATATTAATGGTATCGCCTTGCTTCATCTTCACATTGCCATAAGCTTCAATGAAATCCTCTTTAGCGTAGTGTATGGCCTTATCGGCCCACATATTTATGCCTTCGTGTATGATATGTACCTGTTGGGATTCGTCACGAATAAGTACCGTAGCTCCCGGATATTTCATTTCATCCTTGTCCAAAAAACCAGAATATTCAATTTGAATACGTTTTCGTTGCGAAAATAGTTCTGGCGTTGCAAAAAAGCTTAGCGTTAATAGTAGTAAGATGACCTTAGTGTACTTCAATTGCAGGAATTTGTGGTAAAAATAACGATAATCGGTTTTACAGATTGTCCTTTGGGAATTTTTTAATACAAAAGACCTGCCATACTAAAATATAACAGGTCTTTTATAATGAGTTATATAATACCTATCTAAAAATCGTTTGCTTCCTATCTGGCCCTACTGAGACTATATTTATGGGTGTCTCTAGTTCTTTCTCCAAGAAATCAATATAGTCATTCAACTCTTTAGGGAGTTGAGACGCTTCGATCATTTGAGTGAGGTCTTCTTTCCAGCCTTTCATTTCTGTATAAATGACTTCAACATTCTCTGGTTCTATATTATAAGGTAAATGCGTGATGGTTTCGCCTTGGTATTTATAGGCCGTACATATTTTCAGGGATTTGAAACCAGAAAGAACATCCCCTTTCATCATCATTAATTGGGTGACGCCATTAATTTGACATGCATATTTCAAGGCCACAAGGTCTAACCATCCACAACGTCTCGATCTTCCAGTGGTGGCACCAAATTCTTGACCCACACGGCCCATGGTCTCACCATCTTCATCAAATAATTCAGTTGGGAAAGGTCCTGAACCTACACGTGTGGTGTATGCCTTGAAAATTCCGTAGACGTCTCCAATTCTGTTTGGTGCAATCCCCAATCCTGTGCATGCTCCAGCTGCCGTCGTGTTACTAGAGGTTACAAACGGATAGGTTCCGAAATCAATATCCAACAAAGATCCTTGAGCGCCTTCTGCCAAAATGGATTTCCCTGACTTCATGGCTTGGAATATATACTCTTCAGAGTCTATGAATTTTAAGGTCTTCAACGTGTCGATAGCTTTAAAGAAGTCTTTTTCTAACTCTACCAGGTCATACTGAATATCAACATCGTAAAAATCGATCATAGCTTCGTGCTTATTAGCCAAAGCCCTGTATTTATCTTTCCAATCAGCCAATTCAATATCTCCAACACGGATACCGTTTCTGCCAGTCTTATCCATATATGTAGGTCCAATGCCTTTAAGGGTCGAGCCAATCTTCGCTTTTCCTTTGGAGGCCTCGGAAGCGGCATCCAATAAACGGTGTGTTGGAAGAATTAAATGGGCTTTACGAGATATCAAGAGTGTTTTTCTGTAGTCAACATCTTGTTCTTCTAAATTGTCCAATTCTTTTTTGAAAATAACAGGATCTATAACCACGCCATTACCAACCAAATTCATGGCATCCTCATGGAAAATACCAGATGGAATGGTATGTAAGACGTGTTTTTTGCCGTTGAAAACTAGTGTGTGCCCAGCATTCGGGCCACCTTGAAATCTTGCAATTATATTGTATTTAGAGGTGAGTACGTCAACAATTTTTCCTTTGCCTTCATCTCCCCATTGTAATCCTAGTAGTAAATCTACTGCCATTGTAAAAAGTTAGTTAGTTGTTTTTTTGTTTCCGTAAAAGTAGAGTGAGTGATTGTGTATTTCGATATCGAAGACCTCTTCAATGGTTTTCTTGATGAACTGGATTCGAGGGTCACAGAACTCAATGACTTCGCCTGTATCGGTCAAGATAATATGGTCGTGTTGCTTATCGAAATACGATTTTTCGTAGTGCGCCTGGTTTTTTCCAAACTGATGTTTGCGCACTAAGGAACATTCCAATAGTAATTCTATGGTATTATACAGTGTCGCCCGGCTTACGCGATACTTCTTGTTCTTCATTGTGATGTACAACGATTCGATGTCGAAATGCTCTTCACTATCGTATATTTCTTGAAGAATGGCAAAGCGCTCAGGAGTTTTTCTGTGACCTTTATCTTCGAGGAATTTCGTAAAGACATTTTTTACGATTTCTTGATTGGTCTTATCTGTTTTTACACTCATTATCTGTCGCCAAATTTAGGATTTTACACTCTAGTAACCTTATCGATACCATTAATTTTTTTAAGGTTATTCATCAATTTATTAACAAGTGTATTGTTCTTGACAACCACTGTGATCTTCCCTGAAAAAATACCTCCATCGGTTTCAAAACTAATGTTCTTAATATTAACATGCATGTTACTTGAGACCACTTTAGTGACATCGTTTACGAGGCCTAGATTGTCAATGCCAGTCATCTTGATGACGACGGTAAATTCTTCTTGGCTAGAGTCGATCCACTTCGCTTGTATGATTCTATAGGCATAATTGGATTGGAGACTCAAGGCATTTGGGCAATTTTTTTTATGGACTTTAATACCTTCATTTACGGTTACAAAACCAAAAACAGCATCACCAGGAATAGGGTTACAACAATTCGTGAACTTGTAGTCGAGCTTTTCTTCCTCTTTCCCGAAAACAAGTAAGTCGTACTTAGCCGTTATTTCATCTTTATCGACATCTTGAGGTATATTGGGTTTCCGGATCTTACTCTTTATGAAACTCATCAAAGCATTACTGCGCGACGATGCGTAATCCTTGAGCATTTTATTATCGATGGAGCCAATGGAAGCCCTGTAGAAAAGATCCAGACTTGTACGAAGCTTGAAATGGGTCACCATCTCATTAATGGACTTCTCATCAAGAATGATCTTAAGCTGTTTCAGTTTTCGACGTAATAATTCCTTACCGTCTTCGGCAATGACTTTCTTGTCTTCTTTTAAGGCTGATTTGATCTTACTTCTAGCTCTTGCCGTGGTCGCATAATCCAACCAGTTGGAATTCGGTTTGGCACTCTCTGAAGTCATGATGTCCACTTGATCGCCACTTTTGAGCTCATGACTCAACGGAACCAGTTTCCCATTTACTTTAGCGCCTCTTGTCTTCATGCCTACTTCGGTATGGATACTAAAAGCAAAATCTAAAGGCGTGGCTCCTTTTGGTAAGGATTTTAAATCACCTTGTGGGGTAAAGACATAGATCTCTTTAGAGTATAAGTTGAGTTTGAATTCTTCTACAAAATCAACGGCGTTGGTCTCAGGATTCTCCAGTGCTTCTTGAAGCCTGTTTAACCATGTTTCCAGTGCATCTTCTTCTTTTTCACCTTGTTTATACTTGTAATGTGCAGCATACCCTTTTTCAGCTATCTCATTCATGCGCTCACTTCGTATCTGTACTTCTACCCATTTACCTTTAGGGCCAATAACGGTAATATGCAAGGCTTCGTAACCGGTTGATTTAGGCGATGATATCCAGTCGCGTAAACGGGTCGGGTTTGGTCTGAAGTGATCCGTAACTATGGAATATATTTTCCAGGCCAAGAATTTTTCATTGGCTTCATCGGTCCTATAAATGATCCTGATGGCAAACTTATCATACACTTCATCAAAAGAAACACCTTGTGTCACCATCTTTTTCCTGATGGAATAAATGGACTTTGGACGTCCTTTTATATCGTAATTCAATTCTTCTTTGTCAAGCGATGTGGTAAGGATCTTGGAAAACTCCTTGATATAAGCATCCTGTTCTTCCTTGCTATCTATCATTTTGGTCAAGATATCATTGTACACTTCTGGTTCAGTGTACTTGAGACCAAGATCTTCTAGTTCTGTCTTAATGTTATAAAGTCCTATTCTATGTGCTAATGGCGCGTAAATATAGAGCGTTTCCGAAGCTATTTTTACCTGCTTATGGGCAGGCATGGATTCCATGGTCTGCATATTATGCAAACGATCCGCTATCTTGATGATAATGACTCGAACATCATCGTTGAGCGTGAGCAGCATTTTACGGAAGTTCTCAGCTTGTTGCGAAACATCCATATTCTTTTTCAAGGAAGATATCTTTGTAAGGCCGTCAACAATTCTCGCGACCGTTTCACCAAACATCTGTCCGATATCATCCAAGGAATAATCATCATTGTCTTCAACAACGTCATGGAGTAAGGCCGCACATATGGAGGTGGCGTCCATTCCAATTTCCTGGGCGACGATCCTGGCAACCGCAATAGGGTGGAAGATATAGGCCTCTCCAGACTTGCGACGCTGATCTTTATGCGCATCAACAGCGACCTCAAAAGCACTACGTATGAGTTTTTTATCGTCTTTGGTAAGTGTTCGGTAACTTACTTTGAGGAGCTCTTTGTAGGCTTTAGTGATCTCGGCATTTTCCTTCTCTATCTCGATCGCTGTCATGAAACTAAAGTAGCAATAAGGAATTTAATGAGCAACAGTTTTTAGATTTAAAGCTTGTAAATAAAGGGAGGGTGTAGATTATTGAAAATCTCTCTGCCTTTTCGCTTCAAAAATCAGGATGCCGGCAGCTACAGACACGTTCATGGAATCGATGGCGCCTTGCATGGGGATGATGATATTCTGTGTGGCGTTTTCCAACCATTCCTCACTCAAGCCAGTCGCTTCCGTCCCGACAACAATAGCTGTTGGATTCGTGTAATCCTGGGTATGATATTCAGCAGAGACTTGTAATGCTGCACAGAAGATATTGATATTATGGTCTTTTAAGAATTGAATGATTTCAGAAGTACTTCCAGTGGCAATTTGATTCGTGAATACACAACCCACGCTAGACCGAATGATATTAGGATTGTAAAGATCGGTTTTAGGATTGGCAATGATCACAGCATCCACATTCGCGGCATCGGCAGTGCGAAGCAATGCACCTATATTACCAGGTTTTTCAGGAGCTTCGACAACTAGGATAAGTGGATTGTTTGAAGCTATGTTTAGATCAGTTATGCTTTGAGACTTAATCTGTGCTAGTGCCATCATACCTTGGGTAGAGTCGCGATAGGCTAGTTTTTCGTATACGTCTTTAGAAACTGCGATCAATTCAATAGTAGAAGTCACAAGTGCTGATACCTGCTCTTTAGAAATGATGTCGGGCTGAAATAAAATGGATTTAATGGTATAGTCACCTTTTATGGCTAGGCTTATTTCACGTTGGCCTTCGATTAAGAATTGGCCATTTTTTTGTCGCGCTTTCGATTTGACCTTAAGCTGATAAAGGGTTTTGATCAAGGGATTGTGTATGCTGCTTATTTCTTTGGTCATATCTGCACAAAAATAACCTAATCTATGTAATTTAGGGGTCGTTGTGTTGACAGAGCCGACTTAAACATAAGATCATGAAAAAAAACCTCCTTTTATCACTAAGTATCCTCTTTTTTATTTCCTGTAAACAATCCACTGAAAAGAGTGATTATAAAAAAGAAGAATTAAATATCACCACAAGTGTCTATCCAGAATCCATCTCCAAGGTATTCGATGCCCATGGAGGTATAGATCGTTGGAATGAAATGCAAAGCCTTATGTTCGAGATGGAAAAAGAAGGTGGGAATGAAAGGACAATAACAGATTTAAAAAGTCGAAAATCATTGATAGATGCTTCTAAATTCTCCATTGGTTTTGATGGGACCGATGTTTGGTTAATAGAAAAGGATACAGCCACATATAAGGGAAATCCCAAATTCTATTATAACCTGATGTTCTATTTTTATGCGATGCCTTTTATAGTTGGCGATGACGGTATTAATTATGGTAAAACAAAAGCATTAGAATTTGAAGGCAAACAATATCCAGGAATAAAAATTTCGTACGAGGCAGGCGTTGGTGAATCGCCTGAAGATGAATACGTCTTATATTATGATCCTGAAACCTATAA
>CBESOB010000060.1:0-13802 GCA_965530995.1 uncultured Flavobacteriaceae bacterium | reverse complement strand
CTATACCGTTATTTTAATATTTGTGTATTTATTGTATAAATCCTACAAATCCATTTCTGTAACTGATAATGCCAAGCGATTGATGGAAAGCATTATTAAGACGAGAAAAATTATTAAATATTATGTCATTTATAATTTGATAGTTGCTTTTCTTTCTATGGTTTTCGGACTTTATTATAGCGTTTATAAAAACCCTGAAATATCTCAAAAATTTGCCGAATTTAGTGACAAACAAATGTTTAAGGCCACTGTACTCATGATTTTTGTAGTTGCTGTATTTGTGCTAATAATTTGGTTATTCTACCGACTTATTTACGGGATCTTATTGAAACGACTGAATAGAAATTATAAAGAGCTAAAGAAGTTGGAAGTATAATTACCATTCACGCTTTTTCATCAAAGCCTCTTTTGCTTCAATTTCCTCTTTAGGAATCACCTTTAAGAAAGATGGGTGCTGCTCGATAGCGTACTCGATTTTTTCAACAATACTTGCAATGTCTTCATTTTCGTAATCAATGTCCAAAGGTTGCTTGATCTCCATGGACTGAAGAATATTCTTTTTCTTCACACGCAAGCCTTTCTTATCAAAGGATCGTCTGAATCCATCAATCACTATAGGGACTACAATAGGTTGATATCGTTTAATAATATGGGCAGTACCTTTTCGAATAGGTTTAAAGGGTGTCGTTGTACCTTGCGGAAAGGTAATCACCCAACCATCTTTCAATGCGGTTCCGATACTAGAAATATCGCTCATTTTCACCTGTCTGTTCACATCTTTTCCTTCAGCCCTCCATGTACGTTCAATACTAATTGAACCCACATAAGCCAATATTTTAGGAAGCAATCCAGATTTCATGGTTTCCTTGGCCGCAACATAATAGATATTCAATTTAGGATTCCAGAGATAACCAACATTCTTAATGGAGTCCACTCTCCCACTTAAACTTGCATTGAATACATGAAACATGGACACCACATCGGCAAAATAAGTCTGGTGATTGGATATAAAGAGCACGTTGGTATCTGGTAAGTTCTTAATGACTTCAGATCCTTCTATTTGCAATTCATTAAAACCACGGAAACGTTGGTGTGTCATTGCACCTAATATCCTGATAAGCCATTTCTTTAAAAATAGTATATGTCCGAAAGGGTTTTTCTTGAATAATCCCATGTAAAGTTTCAGTTGATTATTACAAATGTAACAAAACTGCCTTTCTAAAGTGCAAATTTCAAAAGATCTTTGATCTCACTCAACATCATAGCCGTCGCGCCCCAAACTACATGTCCATTGAGATTGAAAGCTGGAACCTCAACATCGACTTTGTAAGAAGTTGAAACCGATTTGGTTATAAGGTAATCATCGTTAAGAAGATCTAGTAACCTAACTTCCAAGATCTCTTCTACCTCATCCTCTTGTCTGTTAAACTGAGGCATTGACTTGGCGAACCCTAAAAATGGCTGGACAAAGAAATTACTAGGTGGAATATATACATCTGTCAATGTCTTGATGACATGCACATTTTCCATTGGCACTCCCACTTCTTCGTAGGTTTCTCTTAATGCCGTATGTTCCAGTGACTTGTCATTTTCCTCTACCCTACCTCCTGGGAAACTAATTTGGGCAGAATGCACACCTTCGTAAGCTTTCCTGAGTATTAATACGATTCGCGTTTCGTTTATATCATCAGGATAAAGTAAAGCCAAAACAGCAGATTGTTTGGCGTTCTTAATATTCTCGCCTTGTTTCTTGATAAGTTCTCGCCTGAATGGTGGTATCATTTTAAAATGTGATACTTGCCCCGGAAGTGAGATATTTTCTATTTTTGGAATAGATTCTAAAACAATATCGAATTTCATAATAAGTTCATATTGGGTATCTAATTATTAAACATATTGCTAATGAAACTTTTCGCCCTCTGTTGCTTTTTTCTTTTATCGCTAAGTTGTGAAGATACACAATCTTCAAAAAACAAGTCTTCTACAAGTTCAACCAAAACCGAAGCCCAAAAGGTTATCATCGAAGAAAAGGTACCACCAAAACCAGAACGTGAATTCCCGTTACTCACTGACAGGAATGCTATGGATTTCTTCTTGGAATATGACAAGAACAACAAAGAAAATAAAGTGCGTATCACGACTGATTTTGGAGAGATCGATATCCTATTGTTCGATAAAACGAAATTCCATCGTTCAAATTTCATATTCTTAACAAAACAAAGCTATTTTGATAATACACAATTCTATCGAATTGTAAACAATTTTATTATTCAAGCTGGTAATAGCGACCAAAAAGATGTTAGAAAAAAACGCGTCAAAATCGGGAAGTACTTATTACCAACAGATACTAAAAGAGGTTACAAGCATCATAGAGGCATGGTTTCCATGCCGAGTAGCGAGATCGAGAACCCTTATAAACTAGCGTCGCCTTATGAGTTCTTCATTATACAAAGCCCCTCAGGTGCTTACCATCTAGATGGCGATTATACGATTTTTGGAAAAGTAACGAAAGGCATGGATGTCGTAGATAAAATTGCAAAACAGGAAGCAGACGGTAGAGGCTGGCCAAATCATAATATTTATATAAGGAAAGTAGAGATCATTGATTAGGCTTAATCTATTCTTTTTTATAAAGACTCGGCAAACTGATCTTGAACTTAACTGCGAGTAATCTTGTAGTAATCACAACTGCTCCTGCAATAGCAAAGATCACGTTATTATCAATGGGCAAATAACGCATTGCAAAATAGGTAATACCACCGAGGATACATGCTGTGGCATAAATTTCCTTTCTAAAGATCACAGGGATCTCATTGCAGAGTATGTCTCTAAGAACACCACCAAAGCAAGCAGAAATTGTACCCAATGCGATACATATTATAGGATGTAGTCCTGCATTGAGGCCTTTCTCAATTCCAACTACAGTATATAAACCAATGCCTATTGTATCAAACAAAAAAAGCGAGGTTCTAAGATAGTTGATCCTGTTACGGACAATGATTGCAAAAACGGTCGATCCAAGAATCACGTAAGTAAAGGTCATATCTCTCATCCAACCTACAGGAGTGATCCCTATCAAGATATCACGTAAAGTACCTCCTCCTATGGCAGTGACAAATGCAATAATAAGAATCCCAAAAGGATCCATACGTTTTTGCATAGCGACTAGTACGCCAGAAATAGCAAAGGCAATGGTTCCTAAAATGTCAATGGTATAAAACATATTTACATCCTTTGTGTATAATAGTTATAATCCTTCAATACGGTGTCCACGAATTCAATAGGATTTTGGACAGGCTCAATTTGCATCACTTCAATAAGTCTGTTATGCAATGAAAGTATGATGTTATGCTGCCCCTTTAATCGTGCTTCGTCGAAAAGGGTTTTCACGGTTTGCATTTCACTATCCTTGAATAAGGTTACTTGACTGTATGTCGGCACATAATTTTCAGGAATATCCTTTAATATCGTATCGCTGAGAGAAACCCGCGTTTTTTCACTTATCACCGTAGTCCCGGCGGCAATATCACCAACGCGCTGACCGTTGCCTCGTATGAGTATTGTAAGAACTGCCACACCGCCGCCTGTTAGTACTACATCCACTATGCGTAGCAGCCATCTTACCAAATACTTGGCGAACGTCGGTTTTGCGCCATCTAAGGTAACCACACGAATCTTCATGGCATTTTTACCCACTGTTTGCCCATCCCAAAACGTTTCGAGTAAAACATAATACAAAAACGCTGGTAAGGACACCAAAATATATAGTGCCCACATGTCTCCCATATCAAGATCAAGCGATACTAATAAGATGATCATACCCACAACATATGCCCATATAATCAAGCTATCTATCAAGTAGGCCAACATTCTATCTCCAAGATGCGCTACATTTCTCTGTATTCCTACATTTTGGGCAGTTTCTATTTGAAATTCTTGCATATTTTCTTTTCTTTGAAAGCAAAATTCGGTGATACATGCGTGAGGCGGCTTTCGTGAAGCAAAATAAGGATAAATGGTTAAAATTTGAAAGTGTTCTTTCAAATAAAACAACTTTAGACCCTAACGAATTGTCAGACCTCTATATCGAAATTACCGATCACTTGAGTTATGCCAAAACTTTTTATGGTGGAAGCAATACGGAACGGTACCTAAATCAACTTGCCTCTGCGGCACATCAAAAAATATATAAGACAAAAAAAGAAGCCAAGAACAGGATTTTGACTTTCTTCAAAACAGAATTTCCGACTATGTTCTATCAGCATCAACGTGAGTTGCTTATTGCTTTTTTAGTATTTATGTTATTCGCGATCATTGGTGCATTTTCTGCTGCTAACGAGGGTGATTTTGTAAGATCGATCCTTGGCGATGGCTATGTGAACATGACCCTTGAGAATATCGACAATAGTGACCCGATGGCTGTTTATAAGCAAATGGGGGAGTTCAATATGTTCATTGGCATTACGCTTAACAACATAAAAGTAGCCTTGTTTGCTTTTGCTTACGGCATTCTTTTAGGAATAGGCTCGCTTTATATCATGATGCAAAATGGCATTATGCTCGGTAGTTTTCAATATTTCTTCTTTGAAAAAGGTCTTCTATGGGAATCTGTTAGAACCATTTGGATTCATGGCACTATTGAAATATCCGTCATTATCATTGCCGGTTGTGCTGGGCTGGTCTTGGGTAATGGCATGTTGTTCACTCGTACTTACACGCGACTAGAATCTTTTAAAAGGGGTGTTAAAAATGGCCTTAAAATATTGCTAAGTACGGTTCCTTTTTTCATTGTTGCAGGATTCTTAGAAGGATTTGTTACAAGACATACAGAAATGCCAGATTGGCTTGCCATTTTAATTATTGGTGGGTCTTTGGCGCTCATTATATTTTATTACGTGATTTATCCCATACAACTACACAAGAAATCGCTTCTAGAGCCTCAACCCATTGAACCCTTACTTAAATGAAACAATATATTGAATTCAAGAAACAACGAGAATTAGGCGACATTTTAACAGATACATTTGCCTTTATAAAACATGAATTCAAGCCGTTCATGAAAACCATATTGCAATTATCTGGTCCTTATTTAGTGCTATTCTTAATTGCTATAACTTTCTATACATATACAACGGGCAATATGTTCGATTTTGGTAATCCTAGTGGTGGTTTTTCAAATTCATTTAATCCGTTGATGATGTTCATCGCATTCATGGCTTTTGCTGTCACAGCTATTTTGGTCTATACAGTTGCTGCTTCTACGGTCCTTCATTATATAAAATCTTATATAGCAAATAAAGGAGAAGTGGATATTGCAGTCATCAAACAAAATGTAAGAACAACCTTTTGGGGTTTTTTTGGGCTTAGCGTCTTGAAGTGGATCATGATTTTCATAGCCATGGCGTTTTGCATACTTCCCGTTTTCTACATGATGGTTCCAATGGCTGTTGTCCTAAGTATTTATGTATTCGAAAAAAGAGACGTTGGCGATGCCTTTAGCTATAGCTTTAATTTAATAAAGGAGGAGTTTTGGATAACCCTCGCTACCATCATTATTATTGGTGTGATCGTCATGGTGGCAAGCTATGCGTTTGCACTTCCGGCTAGTTTATATACCATGGTAAAATCAGGAATCCTTTCTGGAGAATTAGATCCTGGTAATATGCAGAGTTTCTATGACCCGGTGACAATGATACTGAACGTGATATCCAATTTAATCCAATTCTTGCTGAACCTCATATCTACAGTGGGAGCCGTATTTATCTATTTCAATTTGAATGAACGTAAACATTTTTCAGGAGCTCTTGATCGCATTAAATCCATAGGACAGATAGAAGAATAAATGTATCAACTCCTTAAAACAATCATATTTTGCCTTATCTGTAGCACCTTAGCTTATGGACAACAAGAGGAATTGGTTGTTGAAGATGATTCTACTATCGAAATACACGAAATCAATGATGAGCATCTTGAAAGCTATAGGACTGATGAAGATTTCATTTATATTGAAGTCGTTCAAGAAGAATCCTTTTTAGACAGAATATGGCAATGGATAAAAAATCGTATTCAAGATTTCTTTGAGTGGCTATTTGGGGTTGATGTGGCAACAGGCATATTAAAATTCATCTTCAATGTTCTGCCTTACTTGATTCTTGTGTTGCTCATTTTCCTGCTTATTAAATTCTTCTTGAATGTTAATTCGAAATCCATAGTTACGGGACACAGGAATAAACCCACCATGCAATTCATTGAAGACGAGCAAATCATCATGAATGAAGATATTAATGCACTTATTAGTGAAGCCATCAAACAAAAGAATTTTCGCTTGGCAATACGTTATTATTACTTGTTGTCGCTTAAATACCTTAGCGCCAAACATGTAATTGATTGGCTGCCCCAAAAAACAAATGAAGATTATATAAACGAAATTGAACAAGAATCCCTTCAAAACGATTTTAAGGATGCCACATGGATTTATGATTATATATGGTACGGAGAATTCGCTATCGACGAGATTAGATTCAATTCCCTGAAATCGACCTTTGAAACATTGAACAATTCAATCAAGTCAAATTGAACAGAAGAGGCAAACTATATATCATCCTGACCGCATTGACCATTTTGGCCATTGTCGCTATAGAGTATAACAAACCTAAAGATATCAATTGGTTTCCTTCCTATACCAAGCATCACAAGATTCCTTTTGGCACTTTAGTATTTCATGATCAATTGAAACGCATTTTCAATGAGTCCGGAATTGTGAATGTTGAACGGCCTCCTTACGAGTATCTGACCATCAATCCAGAATCAAGTGGCACCTATGTATTCATCAATGACGCACTAGAGTTTGGAGAGGCCGAACTAGATAAGTTGTTGGATTGGACTTCTAAAGGCAATACACTTTTCATTGCGGCATCCTCAAGATTCGAGCAGCAACTTTTAGACACCTTATCATTGGACCAATCCGGAATAAGTACGTTCAACAATTTTGAGAATGAATATGTGGTTAACTTGAAGAATCAGCAATTAAGGTCTGATAGTGTTTATATTTATGATAAAGCCTATTATTTCAATCAGTTCAGTAAGATTGATACATTAAATTCAAGAGTAATTGGCACTATTAGAAATCCAAAAGATGCAGATTCAATAAAAGGCAAGGAATATATCAACATCATCAAGCAACCCTTTGGTAACGGACAAATTATATTAAGTACATTTCCGCAGGCCTTTACTAATTATTTTATCCTGAACAATCCGAATAATCAGTATACAGCTGGTCTGACGTCTTATTTAGATCAAACAAAACCTATTTATTATGACAATCATCATAAATCCGGGAAAATCATTTTCACTTCCCCATTAAGGGTCCTATTGAATACTAAAGAACTAAAATGGGCCTATTATATTATGCTAATAGGCGTTTTGGTGTATGTAATTTTTGAGGGTAAACGAAAACAGCGTGCAATTCCTATTGTAAAACCTTTGCGAAATCAAACCATAGAGTTCACCCGCACGATTTCAAATATGTATTATGAAAAAGGCAAGCATAAAGACCTTGCGGATTACAAAATCCAACATTTCATGGATTATATAAGGGCGAATCTACATTTAAATACCTCATCAATTGACGATGAATTCCTTAAGAATCTAGCTGCAAGGAGCAATAACAATTTTGAAGATACGCAGCTACTTTTCAATACGATAGAAAGATTTAATAATAGAACAACACTGAGTAATATAGAACTTGAAAAGCTAAATAGCTTGATAGAAAAATTTAAATCCAATAACACATGGAACACCAAGACCTGAATTTCAACAACAGAATTCCGTTAGAAAAACTTAAACAAGCCGCTGACTCAATAAAACAGGAGTTGAGCAAGGTGATCGTAGGACAAGAAAAATTCATTGAACTACTAATAGTGGGCCTTTTGGCAGACGGGCATGTTTTGATAGAAGGTGTTCCTGGCATCGCAAAAACGATTACCGCCAAACTGTTTGCAAAAGTCTTGAAGACTAATTTCAGTAGAATCCAGTTCACACCTGATCTAATGCCTAGTGATGTACTTGGGACCTCCATCCTGAATATGAAATCCTCAGAGTTCGAATTCAAAAAAGGTCCGATATTCTCGAATGTTGTCTTGATAGATGAAATTAACAGGGCACCTGCTAAAACGCAGGCGGCATTGTTTGAAGTCATGGAAGAAAAACAAGTTACAATCGATGGTAGCACCTATGAATTTAAACCTCCCTTCATGGTGTTGGCAACTCAAAACCCCATTGATCAAGAAGGCACCTATGCATTACCTGAAGCACAATTGGACCGATTTATATTCAAGATAAAAATAGATTATCCTTCGATTGAAGAAGAAATCAAGATTATCGAGACACATCATCAACGAAAAAGTGATACCCCTGAATCATTGATAAATCCGATTATTGATGATAATTCCCTAGCTGAATTCAAGCAACAGACCAAGGCGATAATTGTCGAGGAGAAAATAATCAAGTACATCGCAGAAGTGGTATCCAAAACAAGAAATCATCCACATTTATATTTGGGTGCCTCTCCACGTGCCTCTATTGCCATCTTGAATACTGCTAAGGCATATGCCGCCATTAATGGTCGTGATTTTGTGATTCCGGAAGATGTAAAAAAGGCAGTGAACCCTGTTTTGAATCATAGGATCATCCTAACACCTGAGCGCGAAATGGAAGGCATGTCTACCGAAAATGTCATCGAAATGATTTTGCAATCAGTAGAAATTCCAAGATAGATTCGATGAAATTCTTAAGGACATTATATATACACAAGCAATTCTATATTTATATGACATTGACTTCTGTTTGTTTTTTAGTGTCTTATTGGATACCCGTTTTTTATGCGATTGCTTGGATGATGGCCATTGCGATCTTTGTGCTTTTGTTAGTTGATATAATGCTTCTATACCGATTTAAGGCAGCTATAAAAGCTAGACGACTATTGCCTGAGAAATTATCGAATAGCGACGAGAATCCTATACCAATAACCATTAGCAATCAGTATCCTTTTAAGGTCATTATCGATGTGATAGACGAATTACCCATTCAATTTCAGAAAAGGGATTTCTCCTATAAAACAACGTTGGCTCCAAATCAATTTCATGATTTCGATTATCTCGTTCGACCAGTGGAACGTGGTGAGTACTTTTTCGGGAACTTGAATATCTATACTTCAACCCAATTAAGAATCGTAAAGAGGAAGTACCAATTCCAGAATGAACAAATGATACCGGTGTACCCTTCATTCATACAGATGCAGAAATACGATTTCATGGCAATTGGTAATCATTTAACGGAAATCGGTTTAAAGAAAATACGTCGAATTGGGCATACATCAGAATTCGAGCAAATCAAAGATTACGTGAGAGGAGATGATTTTCGAACCGTAAATTGGAAAGCGACTGCTAAGAGGGGTGCATTAATGGTCAATCAGTATCAAGATGAAAAATCACAGCCAATTTATTCTATCATAGATACTGGTCGTGTCATGAAAATGCCATTTAACGGTTTAAAACTTTTGGATTATGCAATCAACTCTTCATTAGCCTTCAGTAATGTGGCACTTAAAAAGCATGATAAAGTTGGATTCATCTCGTTCTCCAAGTCCATCGAATCATTTTTACCGGCTATTCATAAACTATCGCACCTCAATAAAATTTTGGAGACCCTTTATAATATTGATACCGAATTCAGCGATAGCGACTTTGGATTGTTGTACGCGCAATTAAAGCGAAAGGTCACTCACAGAAGTTTACTTTTATTATACACGAATTTCGAACATCTTAGTTCATTGAAACGACAGTTACCATTCTTAATGGCGATTGCCAAGAAACATATGTTGGTTATCATCCTTTTTGAAAACACGGAGTTGGATGAATTAATTAAACAAGATGCGGAAGATCTTCAATCCATATATCACAAGACCATCGCCGAAAAATTCTCTTACGAAAAACGTTTGATGGTCAAAGAATTAAAAAAACACGGTATACATTCAATCCTGACGACACCAGAGAAGCTTACAATAAATACGATAAACAAATACCTCGAAATCAAAGCAAGGGGTTTGTTATAAGTACTGTAAAATTTCTAAGATAAATCGACACTTTTTTTTGAATAATAAATTATATTGGTGGTGCTATTACATAAACAACCATAATGAATTACATCAAGGGTCTTTTTCTTCTATTTTTTCTATTTACTTATACTATTTCAACTGCTCAGGACAAGTTCAATCCTTGGGCTTTTGGTATAGGAATCAATGCTGTACATAATCCGACTACGGGTGGTGATGATAAAGATACTGGTCTCAATCCATTAACGGGCCGATATAGTACTTGGAATATGGAGGCCGCAGCCCTTCGGATAACTGCAGCTCGTTATTTAGATGGTGGATTCATATTCGAATTAGTTGGATCCAGGAATACCATTGACGAAAACTACCCAATAACCGGCAAAGAATTTGACTATCTCTCGTTGGATGGTATGTTCAAGTTGAACTTAAGCAAGGCCAATAAAGAGGTCAATAAAGTCAATCCGTATGTTGGTATTGGAGCTGGTTATACTTGGGTGGAAAAGATAGGTGCAGCCACTCTTAATGGTACTGGTGGTATCAATTTTTGGATAAGCAATAGACTAGGAATCAATATTCAATCTACACTTAAACTTGCATTTAAGGATTACGGAACCACACACTTTCAGCATTCAGCTGGATTGGTTTATAGGACTGGAGGAAATCCTAAAGATAGCGATGGAGATGGTGTAATAGATAGAAAAGATAAATGTCCTGCCGTAAAGGGATCAGCTAAATTTAATGGTTGCCCAGATAATGATGGTGATGGCATCGAGGATAGATATGATGCATGTCCGAATTTGGCAGGCTTAGAATTATTCAATGGTTGCCCAGATACAGATGGTGATGGCATACAAGACAAAGATGATGAATGCCCGAGAATTATAGGCATATTAGCTAATAAAGGTTGTCCTGTACCTGATTCGGATCGTGATGGCGTTCTTGACGATATAGATCAATGTCCTAATGTCGTTGGAACGGTGGCAAACTTTGGTTGCCCAGAAGAAGAGAAAATCACACAACAAGACGAAGAAAAAATCAACTATTTTGCTAAAACATTATTATTCCAATATGGCAAATCCGCATTACGCTCTTCAGATGAAGCATCCCTTGATGAAATCGTGGGTATTATGAACGCTTATCCGTTCTCGAAATTCAGCATAGAAGGGCATTCTGACAATTCTTCTAGTAATTCACATAACATGAGATTATCACTGAGTCGTGCCAAAGCCGTCAAGAATTACCTCGTTTCTCAAGGCATTGATCCAGACAGAGTAAGTGCCCAAGGTTTTGGAGAAGGAAGACCTATTGCAGATAATAGTACTAAAGAAGGTAGAACGAAGAATAGGCGTGTTGAAATAGTATTAATGAATTAATACAATTCAGTTACTATATTTTACAATTCGGTAATTAAAATTATTGAAACCAATGATTTATAATGACATTTGAACTGTTAATCAATTAAACAGAACATTATGAAATCTTTTATTTTATCAATCGCATTATTATTTTCAATATCCATCTTTGCTCAAGAAGAAAAGGGTATATCTATCGAAGTGACTATCGATAATCTTACCAACGATGATGGTAAAGTTGTATTGGCCTTGCATACATCAGAGACTTTTATGGTAAGTCAAGGAGTTAAGAACGCAGAAAGCAAAATACACGACGGTAAAGTCACTATTGTATTTGATGGTGTTGCTCCTGGAAGTTATGCTATCATGGCAATGCATGACCAAAACGAAAATGGGCGTATGGATTTTGAACCTAACGGTATGCCTAAAGAAAGCTATGGCACTTCAAACAATCCTATGAGTTATGGTCCACCACAATTCTCCGAATCAAAGTTTGAAGTTGGTACAGAAAACCAAAAAATTAATATTAGATTCTAAATGAATAAAAAAAGAGCCTCATTATGAGGCTCTTTTTTTATTTAAATACTTTCTCCAAGCCAGGCTTTCATCATCCAAACTATTTTTTCTTGTTCGGTAATAAAATCACTCATCATGGAGTTAGTACCTTCATCATTGGCTTCACTTGACTTCTTCAAAACGCCTCTCTCGATATTAAGTAACTCAGTCAATGAATCAATAATTAATTTTACAGCTTTCTCATCTTGAGACACATTCTTTCCAACTGGCACTTGCGAATTCTTGACATAATCTCCAAAAGTGTGCAGAGGTGTGACACCCAATGTTAAAATTCGTTCCGCCAACAGATCTACTTTCAAATTAGCATCTGTATATAATTCTTCGAATTTAACATGAAGATCAAAAAAACGCTTTCCTTTAATATTCCAGTGTAGACCCCTTAAGTTTTGATAATACACTTGAAAATTAGCTAACAATCCATTTAGGTCTCCAGCCAGTTCTTTAGTTTGCTCAGTATTCAATCCTATGCTATTTAGTGTCATGCTCATATCTTTTTAATGATTTACTACAAATTTAACTTATAGTTCACGTAGCAATCAATAGATTTTATTGATAGTTTTTATACCTTTATAGCTCAAACGAATAGATATGACCATTACACAATTACACTATGTTTTAGCTGTCGCTGAAAATCAGAATTTCACCAAAGCTGCTGAAAAATGCTTCGTCACGCAACCCACGCTCAGTATGCAAATACAAAAGTTAGAAGGTGAATTGGATATCTTGATTTTCGATAGAAGCAAAAAGCCCATTGAATTGACTGAGGTAGGAAGAAAAATAGTTCATCAAGCGAGAAACATCGTAAATGAGTCGGAACGCATCATTGATATCGTAGATCAGCAAAAGGGTTTTATTGGTGGAGAATTCAAATTAGGGATTATTCCAACTATCATGCCTACTTTACTACCCATGTTCTTAAAAACATTCATTAAAAAGTATCCTAAAGTAAAGCTGCACATTGAAGAACATACCACAGATGAAATCATTCTTAGAATAAATGAAGGGCATCTTGATGCTGCTATCGTTTCTACACCACTGGAAAATGACAGTATTAAAGAACGTGTACTTTTTTATGAACCATTTGTAAGTTACATACCTAAAAATCATCGTCTAAGCGACAAGAAATTAATTGATATATCCGATCTAGAAATTGATGATATGCTCTTATTGGAAGATGGCCATTGTTTTAAGGATGGAGTCATTAATCTCTGCAAGGCATTCAAGAAAAGTGTGGATGATTCCTTTCAGCTTGAAAGTGGAAGCATCGAAACCTTAATTAAATTATCCAATGAAGGTTTGGGCATGACACTTATACCATTTTTGCATACTTTGGATATCAAAGAAAAAGAAAAAGAAAACCTGTATCACTTTAATGAACCTACGCCAGCAAGAGAAGTAAGTATAATTTATCATAAGAGTGAATTGAAAATGCAAATAATCGAGGCTTTACAAGATACTATTTCAGGGATTGTTCGGGGTGCAATTGCTTTTCAGAATGTCGAAATAATCAGTCCTCTACCAAAATAAAAAAGCGACCAAAATTGATCGCTTTTTGTTTATGCTTTTAATAAGATTAGACATTTGTTTAATTCTGGGTTCTGTTGAATCAAGGAATTAATAAAAATCTTGAGTTCTTCAATTTCGTAAGGAAGTAATCTCTGTATCGCTTTTTCTACTTCCCTGCAGAACAGGTTAACATCAAAACTTACTTTATTTAAGACAGTCTTGGTGTATTCAAACATTGCTCTCGCCATAATTTTGAA
>CBESOB010000059.1:0-14090 GCA_965530995.1 uncultured Flavobacteriaceae bacterium | reverse complement strand
TATGTGGACACAAATCGTGGGGTAGCAGCCGATATAGGAGACACAGTTACACTGAACCCGTTGCCAAACCTAGGGACACAATTGACCATAAGTTGGTACAGTATTGATATTAATGGAAACTACACTTTTATAAGCACTGGAAACACAGTCGATGTGACAATTACTTCAACAACCGATTATGGTGATTACATTTATTATATCACAAGTGCAATAGTTCCATCATTAGGCCTACAAAGTAATGTAATTACTATAGGCCAGGATCCATCAACGCATCCAGATTACAACGCACTCTTAGCAATTTACAATGCCTTGGATGGCCCGAATTGGGCCAATTCTTGGGATATTACGGCACCTATCGAAACCTGGAGTCCCGATATAGTATTTGATAATGTGACGAATAGAGTTACGTCCTTATATATGAATGATCAAAATTTATCAGGGCAATTACCTGCCGAAATCGGAGATCTGTCTGAACTGACCTATCTAAATATTAACTCACAAAACATTACAGGTAATATTCCTACCGAAATTTCTAACTTGACAAACCTGACTGATCTATGGCTCATCAATTGTGATCTATCAGGTGAAGTACCCTCTAGTATCTGGACAATGAGCAATCTCAAAAACCTTTTGATCGGTATACAAAATTCAAGGCAATTAACTTTAAATAATGGCGTGCCAGCTGCTATTTCCAATCTCCAAAATTTGGAATGGCTCAATCTAACTCATATTCCAATTGGTCAACCCTTACCAGACGAATTGTTTGCGCTTCCTAATTTAATTAGGCTTAGAGCTGTCGAATGCGGCCTGAGTGGTACGATTCCAGCTGGTATTGCAAACATCGATAATGTCATCATTAGCGGTAATGACTATGAAGGTGCTATCCCGACAGAAATCATTAATTCCTCAGGGAATTCAAGTCTAACCTTGTCAAATAATTATTATGATTTCACGGACCTCGAACCACTTGTTAATGCTGGAAATTATACTACAATCGGATACTCACCGCAACGCACACGCGATATCGCACAAACTGTCGAGAGCATACCAGGCGATGATATTGTATTGGATGTCGATGATTCTGGAATCGGGCGTACCGATACCTCTACAGCAAGGGCTAACCTATATCAGTGGTATAAAGACGATACGGCGATCAGTGGTGCCAATGGAAGCACCTATACCATAACGAATGCCCAAGAATCTGATAACGGGGTTTACTACTGTGAAATATCAAACAGTATGCTTCCGGATCTTGTCATTGAGCGTGCAGATATTACGGTGGTCGTAACTGCTAATGCTAAAGTACAAATGAACCTTAAGATATTTCTTCAAGGTCCCTTATTGAATCCATCGACAGCAGGTTTAATGAATGATACCTTGCGAGAAAATGCCCTTTTACCGACCACAAGTCCTTATGCAGATGCCCTTACCGTGAATGCAGATGTATTCAATCCAGGAGGCACAAGTAAAACTGGCTTGCCAAGTGACGATATCGTGGATTGGATATGGGTTGAGTTACGAGATGGAAACGACAACACCAATGTTATAGCTAGCCGATCGGCACTCGTACAAAGAGATGGTGACGTTGTAGAGATAGACGGTGTTTCCAATCTTTCGCTAAGCGGTTCTGCTGGAAATTATTTTGTCGTGGTCAACCATAGGAATCATTTAGGGGCGATGTCAGCAATTCCAAAAGCGTTGTCTGGTACCGCGATAACAGTAGACTTTAGCGATAGTACTTTCACAGCCTTTGGAGCGAATGCTCGCGGAACACTCAATTCAGGAGAAAAGGTCCTATGGGCCGGAAATGTCAATGGCGATGGAACGATACAATATGCTGGTGCTGGTGTTTTGGATTCTCCCACAATTTTGGCATTCATCCTCAATGACGTCAGTAACTTTCTTAACTTACCAACATGGCAGGTTAGTGGCTATAACAATTTTGATGTGGATATGAATGGGACCACACAATATGCCGGAGCTGGCGTTTTGGATACACCAGCTATATTACAAAACATATTGTCGTATCCGGGTAATTTTCTTGGACTAAGTACATGGCAAATAATTGAACAAATACCTAATAACTAAACATACAGTAAAAAACTGAAACTAGACTTTTGCTTCTACAAAAAGCAGGTTTGATGACAACTGCCAATGAGAGCGATGTTTTATTGAATATGTTAAACAACTGGATACTGGGTAGTAAAACTTGGACTTCACTTGTTATATAATAAAACGTCACTATGATATTCTCTTACATACTTTTTGGGCTTTTATGTGTTAATGGTATTTTGTTATTTTTTAGTGTAAACAAAAAGCCCCAGTCCAAGGATTGAGGCTTATTACTTTTTAAAGTTTATCTCTAATTCTTGGTAGGTAAGAAATTAAAGTTCTTACTATAGTCCAACATCTGCCCTACATAGGTTTCTGGTTGAGTTACCTTAATAGCCGTAATCTCGCCATCATCATTCATTTCAGGAACAAGAACAGGGTTCACAAATCCGCTATATGGTGCTGAGGTAAATTGCGTATTACGCTCCAATATTTCCGCGTGCAACTCTTGATCCACTTTCACACCATAGCCTTCAACTAGAGCCTCAACGGCTGCAAAATCGCCTTCAGATTTGATGCGCTGGGTTTCACGAAGTAATTCACCAAATAACTCTCTGAGTTTATCATAATCATTGATATTGTAATACGTCTTGCCATTGTGATTCATTTTCACGATAACATTATCTTTTGCTCCTTTTTCAAAAGCCCATGCAGATACCCATTGTCTATTACGCATATGTGCTTCTTCCACATCATCACCTAAATTCAAGCGTATCAATTGTGTCATCAATCCGTTACGGATGTAGCCATCATAAGCTGCTGTACCCACTGCTTTCCAATCCTCTACTAAGCCCAACTCTTGAAGTTTGGGAGAATATAGAAAGTACAAGCCTACGAGGTCTGCACGACCTTCTTCTAAGGTAGACGCATAATTCTTCAAGGTTTTCTTGGTCTCCCCTACCCCTTTGTTTATTTGTCCCGATGCATGACCAATGACTTCGTGCAACGCCGTATGCAATTTGTCTGAAACCTGGCCATGTGTCTCTTCCAATTCGAATTCTTCATCATCATGAACAAATTCTTTCAATCGTCCTGAACTTCCGGCATTATTATAGGCATGAATGATATTTCCCAAAGACACTGATTTACTACCAACCTCTTTACGAATCCAATTGGCATTCGGTAAGTTAACACCTATTGGTGTACTTGGAGATGCATCTCCTGCTTCACCAGCAACATTCACCACTTTATAGGTGACGCCAACCACGCTATCTTTTTTATGTGCTTCCATTAATGGTGAATTATCTTCAAACCACTGCGCGTTTTCAGAAAGTACTGCCATTTTCTGTGACATATCGAAATCATTCACCTGAACAATGGTTTCATAGGATCCGCGATATCCAATAGGGTCGTTATATACTTCAATGAAGCTGTTGATGTAATCAATATTACCATCAGTCGCTGCCGTCCAAGCCACATTATAATCATCCCAAGTCTGTAAGTCGCCGGTTTTATAATAGTCTATCAATAGTCCTAGAGCATCACCTTGAGACTTATTCTCTGCAACGCCTTGAGCTTTCCCAAGCCATTTTACGATCTCGTCGATAGCGGAACCATATAATCCGCCAGATTTATAGACTCGCTCTTTAACAACACCATTTTCTTTCACGAGTTGCGAATTAAGCCCATAAGACAAAGGTTTATCAGGATTAGGAGACTTCTTGTTTTCATAAAATGCCTCTACATCCTTAGTAGTGACGTTGGGTCCGTAAAAATTAATTGCCGAAAGTGCGACATTATCCACATCTTTGGCTTGATTGACTTTCTTAGCATCGGCGTCATTGAATATCACATCGAAAGCTTCCTGATCCAAGGTCGTTTTTGTCGATTCCAAAAGGCTTGTTAAATACGTTGGTGCAAAATCAGGTTTGATCTTATCATTGCTATAGTGATGATGAATCCCACTACCGAACCATACGCGCTTCAAATACACTTCGAAAGTCTTCCAATCGTCTGAAGTCTTATCACCATCATAAGAAGTGTATACATTTTCAAGAGCTTTCCTGATTGTTAGATTATGTCTGTAATTCTGGTCCCACATAATATCGCGACCAGCGAGACCTGCTTGGGTTAGAAAATAAACCAGCTTTTGTTCCTTCAGACTAAGGTTTTCCCATCCAGGAATTTGATACCTAAGAATCTTTATGTCAGCAAATTGCTCAACATTATAGCTAAATTCTACATCTTTTGATTCAGGTTTTTCGGTCTTTTCATTTCCGCAGGCAGTCATGAAAATAACAGCCAATGCCAAACCCATTATTGATTTTAGTTTCATTTTAAGATAGTTATTTGTTGTCTTGCAAATATAAGGCATATTAAGGATAGTTTAAAATTCATTATCTTTGAATAGCAACATATCTAAGTCTTTACATTCAATGAAATTCTTAAAATATATTCTCTTTTTATTACTCATAGTTGGGATAGGATTGGCGATTTATATTGCCGTGCAACCAAGTGATTTTGACGTATCTCGAACACGATCGGTTCAAGCACCTGCCGCCGTTGTTTTTGACAACGTCAAGGATTATAAGAATTGGGCTGCCTGGTCTGCATGGCTAGAAAAGAACCCAGAAACCAAGGTAACATATCCTGAAAAAACGTCTGGTGTAGGAGGTTCTTACTCCTGGGAAGATAAAGATGGGATTGGTTCCATGACGACCACGGCTGTTAACCCGCCTAAGGGTATCGAGCAGGACATGCAATTCGGGGAATTTCCACCATCGAAGGTTACATGGCAATTTGAAGAAACCGAAGGAAACACTAATGTGACATGGCGAATGACAGCCGAAAACCTACCTTTCAAAATGAAATTCTTCGGGGCGATCTCTGGAGGATTCGATAGCATGATGGGACCAGATTTTGAAAGAGGTCTCGAAAAACTGGATAGTGTTGTTGTTAATAGTATGAAAGAATATGCCATCAAGATCAACGGGATTACTGAGCATGGTGGTGGTTATTATCTTTACAACACGACCTCCTGTAAAATAAGTGATCATCAGGCTAAAATGGCAGTAATGTTGCCCAAGGTAGTGGCTTATGCTACAAAGAATCACATAAATTTATCAGGCCCTGCTTTTCAGATCGTGCATAAGTACGATGAAGAAAATAATGCGATGATCTTTTCTTGTGCCGTACCAACCGCTGAAAGGGTAATCACTAATGAGCCCGATATTCTAACTGGTAACCTAAAACCTTTTAAAGCACTGAAATCAACATTAAAAGGCAACTTTACAAATCTATCGGAGGCTTGGCAAACCACCATGAAATATGCCCAAGACAATGGACTTGAAGTCATAGAATCAGGACCCATGTTGGAGTCTTATATTATCGACGCTATGAATGCTCCAAACCCAGCGGATTGGATCACTGAAATCTTTATCGCCATAAACTAGATGAAAGCAGTGTTATTAGTATTTATCGGTGGTGGTTTTGGTAGCGTGTTGCGCTACTGGATAGGCAAGCTCCTGAACAGTTCCACCAACGGTATACCTTACGGCACTTTTGCTGCCAATATCATAGGGAGTTTACTTATTGGAATCATCTTAGGCTTAGCTGCCAAGAATGATGCGCTTTCACAAAATCAAACATTACTGCTGGCATCAGGTTTTTGTGGCGGGTTCACCACTTTTTCCACGTTTGCTTATGAAAATCATGTATTCTTGAAATCAGGCGATTTCACGAGTTTTGCCCTATATACCATCGCTAGTTTTGTGATTGGTTTCTTAGCTGTGTTCCTTGGACTGTTTTTGGTAAAGTAAACTAATGCTTCTCAAATGCCTTGACGCCTGCTTCAATTCGTGTTGAAACATAATTCTGCCTTGGTACGATCGGGCAAGAATATTTCTCATTATAAGCACAATACGGATTATAGGCTTTGTTGAAATCAAGGATCATCGTTATACCTTCTTCAGGTTGTCTCGTGTCAACATAGCGACCGCCACCATAACTATCCTCCCCATTGGTATCATCCAAGAAAGGTAAAAACAAATAGTCTTCGTACTCCTCTTCTGCGATCAAGTCCAAGTTCTGAAAAATATCGAGCTGATATGATTCTCCTTTTAAAGCAAATGTAAGTTCCCCATATTTTACATAGTTGGGCAACCGGTTCGTTGTAGTCTTCATTTTAAAAGGCGCTTCATCTGGGGTTCTCTTCAACGTTGTTTTAACTATGTACGTTGAATCAAATTCAAAGAAATCCAATCCTTTAAAGTTCTTCCTATCCTTATCTTTTAAAGGCGATGTCGTTGCGTCTTTATATGAAGAATTTAACTCAATTTGAAACTCTGTATCCCCCGTTATCGCCCGTTTTTCCTGAGCACAACTAACTATTAAAAGGAAAACTAAAATGGTGTGTAAATTTTTCATCATTAATTATTCGGATTGAATCCTGGAGTCAAACTCGAAGGTGCAAGTAATTGCAATTGTTTTGAAAGATCATCAAACTTCTTATCATCCGATAAGGCCTTCACCTTATCAGGATCAAATTTACCTTTTAGGTAAAATGCCGTTGTCTCAGTCTCACTACTCTTAAATAAAATAACATCGGTCAAGATCACACCAAGTTCTTTAACAGAGACTATTCTGGTCAAGGATTCTTCATTCTTCCTGAACATATCTATATATCCGTGGTTGGTGACGTCACTCAATTCTTGTATCAATCCAAGTCTCTCAGCAGGAGAAGGGTTGTCAAATTTCATGTATTTCAGATCGGCAATATTGCCAATAATAGCGTTGACTTCTGGTGAGACATTGCCAATAAGTGCTTTCACGAAGTTTGGTAACTGAAAAGACGTGACACCAATATCATTTTTATGATTATTGTAAAATCCTTGGAAACTAGAACCGCAATTAAATAACAATCCTGCGAATAATACCAATACAATCTTTTTTCCCATTCTAATTTTATTTACTTCAAAAATACAATTTATAAGTTTTTTGCTTAGTTTTGACTAACTATAAACAATTAGAATGATTCTAGTCACAATTTTTAGGCAACTATTGACCGCTTCTTACAGAAGTCGGACTGCTTATATATTGTGATATCAACATAGCATTTTACAATTAAAGAAAGTCCGACATAAATGTCGGACTTTCTACTTTTATACTATGAATTAACCAATGATCAAACTGTACCAAGATTATCTAAAAACCTTTGAAGGACTTTCAAGAGAAGTTTGGTGGCTTTCATTGATCACTCTAGTTAATAGGGCTGGAACCATGGTAATTCCATTTTTATCACTATACCTCACCAAGAACATGAATTTTAGCTTTAGTGATGTGGGTTGGATCATGTCGTGTTTCGGACTAGGTTCTGTTGCTGGCTCTTGGCTTGGTGGTAAATTAACCGATAAAATTGGGTATTATAAGGTGATGCTATTTAGCTTGATCTCCACGGGATTTCTTTTCATGGGTTTGCAATTTCTAAAGACCTTTGAGAGTTTTTGTTTAGGCATCTTCTTCGTGATGCTCGTCGCAGACTCTTTTAGACCAGCCATGTATGTGGCGTTAAGCGCCTACAGTAAACCTGAGAACAAGACAAGGTCGGTGACGCTTATTCGTTTGGCAATTAATTTAGGATTTTCTGCAGGCCCCGCAGTTGGCGGGTTAATCATTGCAACCATGGGGTATGGCGGATTATTCTGGGTAGATGGTATAACCTGCATCTTGGCTGGGTTGTTATTATTGAATGTACTTCATCCAAAAAGCGCCAAGATCCTTGACAGCATTGCTATAGAAAATCCAAGATCGGCATACAAAGATCGCTCTTATTGGATATTCCTAGTTGCCATGTGCTTATTTGGTATCGTATTTCTGCAGTACTTCTCAACAATTCCCATTTACTATAAAGACGTCCATTTAATGTCTGAACAGCAAATTGGACTCTTATTAGGATTGAATGGTCTTCTCATTGCCATATTTGAAATGCCTTTGGTAAAATGGTTGGAGAACAAGAAAAACACTAAATCCGGACTCATGGCCATTGGGGCAATACTAATAGCATTAAGTTTCCTGGTATTGAATCTTACGCCTTGGATCGGGATCGTGGTTATTGGTATGCTGCTCATGACCATTGGGGAAATGATCTGTTTTCCGTTTAGTAATGCCTTTGCCATGCAGCGTGCTAAAAGAGGTAATCAAGGAGAATATATGGCCTTGTATAGTATCGCCTTCTCAGTAGCTCACATTTTTGGACATAATGCCGGTCTGCAATCGATAGATAGATATGGGTTTGATTTTACATGGAATGTTGCAATCGCCTTGATGATACTTTGTATCTTGCTACTATATGTTCTTAGGCATCGAATGTTGAAGCAAAAACCAGAAGATGAATAAATATATCCTGATATTTTTAAGCCTTTTAATGAGTTGCAACGCTGTTGAAGAAAAGAAACAGGACGTCACTTTTAATCAAAATAAATGGACTGAGAAACAATTTCCTAAACTAGAAGCGAATCGCTATAATGTAGCTTTCTTGATTATGGAAGGTGTTTATAACACCGAACTCACTGCGCCGTACGATATTTTTCAGCATACGAAATTCAGGGAGAATATCAAGGCAATGAATGTGTTTACGGTTGCCAATACGGATGACCCAATCACGACTTTTGAGGGCATGCGTATTTTGCCTGATTTCAATTATACAAAGGATTCATTACCTAAGATCGATATTCTCGTTGTGCCTAGTGCTGAACATCATTTGGATACCGATCTGGAAGATATGGTCATGATCGACTTTATAAAGAAGGTGGATAAGGAGGCACAATTTATTACCTCGCATTGTGATGGCGCCTTTGTTTTGGCAAAAGCTGGAATTCTTGATGGGACTGTGTCTACGACATTTCCTAGCGATATAGACAAAATGCGTGAGATGTTCCCTGATCTGGATGTTCGGAAAGATGTGTTGTTCGTTCATGACGGCAAGTATATTACCTCTGCCGGTGGTGCGAAGTCATTTGAAGCGGCTCTTTATGTATGCGAATATCTTTATGGCGCGGAAATAGCTCGCTCACTCGCTGGTGGATTGGTGATCGATTGGAAACTCGAGGAAGTCCCGCATTTAGTTATTGAATAACTTCCTTAGTTGATTAAAGGACTAGTATTGTGGTACTTATGATAAATAAAAGAAAGTAAATTCTTATGATGTTTTACTTACAAAAACTACAATTATTCGTATTTTACTCTTGAAAATTACATAGTGTTACTGTATGCATTTAAAGACCAAATTTCTCGTTTTAATTAGCACATTTTTTTTGCTAGCCTCTTTTCAGGGAATAGCTCAAGAAAAAAAAGAAATCACTGGAATTATAAGGTTTCAAGAAAAGCCGGTTGCAGATGTCAATATTACAATTGAAGGCACTAATATAGGCACCAAAACAGATGCTAAGGGCTTCTATGCTTTAAAAGCCAAAGTAGGTGATGTCTTAAATTTTTCCCATGTCGGGTTCGATAACGTAAGCATCATTTTAGAGGACATTACTTCAGAATTAAACTTGAATCTTGATGATAAAATAAATCAGCTTAGGGAAACAATTGTAACAGCAAAAGGGTCTGAATCAAAATCATCTTCTGGTGTCGCGTATGATACCAATACAAAAATAAAGACGGCTGCAGGTTATATAAACCCTTTTCTATTTCCGTCGACGGTTTATTATTTCCCTAGTAAAGAATTGGGATTAGAACGTTTCGCTACTATAGCGGATGCTCTTAAATGGAAAATGCCAGAAGATAAAATACCAGGCATTTATGATGTTGATGGTTTGGTATTTAAGGGCAGGCCCTTGGTTAACATGGCTCGCATAAAAGATGTTTATGTTATTAGTGGGGCTGCTGGAACTATGAGTTGGGGTGGTCCCGTAATTATTATTCGAACCCATGACCATCCCGATGAGATTAAAGCAAGAAAAGAAAAAGTGGCTGAACAACATAGAAATCAAAACTACTATATAGATGATGCATCGGTTCTAGATTCTGAAACAAAATTCACTTCTTCCAAAGTTAGTAGCCCTCAATTATCTTTATCTACAAAAAGAGAAGTTTATGGGATAATTACTCGTTTAGACAAGCCCGTTGTCGATGTAAACATTAAACTAAAAAACAAAGTTACCGGAACAAAAACAGATGCTAATGGCTATTATAAACTAATGGCAAATATAGGAGATGAAATTATATACAGCCATACGGGACTGCAAACTATGGTTATTCGGGTTGAGGATGTTACCGGTGAAATCAATTTAGATATGCTAACCAACACAAATGCATTAGACGAAGTGGTTGTAAAAGCAAATACGCGTGCACAAGTTGTTGAACGCGGTGTATTGGAGCAAACCAATAAAAAAGAGGAATCCTTTAACTCAGCTAGAGGCAATTTTAATCCACAAACAGCTGGTTACTCCATTGCGTATGTCGATGGTGAAGAAATATTGCCAATTTATAAAACCCTAGGAGAGGCTCTTGCAGGAAAGTATGCTGGTTATTTAGGGAGAGGGCAAGGCTCATTAACAAACTCCGGTGCTCTATTATGGGATATTGATGGAATCATATATAACTCCGAACCAGCCCACTTAGACATTCAGAATATCAAGGATATTCATATTCTAAAATCCTTGGCATCTACTACTAAATATGGTTCTCAAGGAAGGAACGGAGTAATAGTAGTCCGAACAAAATCCGGTTATTTTGGATCGAAAGAGAACAATACAAGAATCGCCAATCAGTACACAAATAAAACCTATTATAATAATGATGCTTTGGTCGTTAATACAGAAGAACTGCTCTCTAACGATTACACTGAAACCATAGCAGCGTTCAAAAGTAAACAAGAGGCTTATGTGTTTTATTACGAAAATCTAATAAATACTGTAGAAGATTACGATATACACATAAGCATTGCACAAAAATTCCTAACTGCTTTTGACGATAAGGGCAAGACCATATCTATATTGAATGACTTAGCATCAAAACATCAAAAAAATCCAGAAATACTGAAAGCCATAGGGTTTAATCTCCAGGCGATAGATGCTACAAAAGATGCTTTAGGAATTTACAAGAAAATCGCAAGATTACGACCCTATTATGCACAATCTTATCGCGATCTTGCGAATGCTTACAAAGAGAATAATGAGTTCAAAATGTCATGGCGTATTTACATGAATTATCTAATGAATAGAAATGCGGATAAAGCCAGTGCTGTTGATCAGATTGTCTATAACGAGATGGAATACCTATACTTCAATAGGGAGAACCAAACTGATATCAAGGAGACATTCGTGCCTAATAATGAGAGTAAGATCAAGTTTAGGAACGATGTCCGCTTTGTTGTAGAGTGGAACACCTCAGAAGCCGAATTTGATCTAGAGTTTGTGGGTCCAGAAAGGAGAGCTTATGTTTTCGAGCATACCTTAGCTAATAATCAAGACTTGATAACCAATGAAAAACTGAAAGGCATCTCAAGTGACGAGTTTTTTGTCGAAGACCTCGGCACCAGTGAGTGGCTTATGAACCTGACTTATTTTGGAAACAAAAAATCGGCTCCTACCTATCTTAAAATTACGACCTATTATCATTGGGGGAAGCCAAAACAACATCAAGAAATTGGGGTTTATAAGCTTGAAAAGAGAGATCTTAAAATGCAGCTAAAAAAAATAAACAGCCAGATCTTATTGACTTTTAATTAAAGGCGTCATCAATTCAAGCCATCAAGAAAATCTTTTAGTTTCTTGTTTCCCTTCAGTTTCATGAACACCGGGTTGTTCTTAATTTGATCAATATTATCAAAGCCTTTATCAACGGCCATTTGCAGATTGACTCTCGTGTTTTTGGCATCGTTGTTCATCGCATAGGATTCGGCTAATCTATAAAGCCAATAAGGCTGAGTCGGATTCAACTGCACCAAAAGTCTATCACAATAAATAACAGTATCCAATTTATCTCCATTTCTCTGAAACATCGATGTTTCATAGGCAACTGCCCTTATCCTAGAATGCAATCGCTTCCCCATTTTATTGGTGAAATAGTTGTCCTTTTTAAGGATATCATCATTCAGCTTTTTCAATTCTTTGCGCCACCAAGTAAAGTTATCTCGCGATTCTCCTGAACTGGATTCTTGCCTGAATCTATTTAAAAACCTTTCAGAGATCTTATACTCCTCACTATCAATTTCTTCACGAATCTTGGCCTCGTTTTTATAGGCCTTCGAATTTCTTAGGGTCATGATCTTTTTGGAAACCAAATCAATATGCTTATGAGTTGGATAATTTTTCATGAGACGCTCATACTCCATAACTGCCCTGAAAGGTTGAACTTGGACTAAAGAATCTGCAATTGCAAGGTCTTCTTGATAAAACCTCTCAATTAGTCGTGGGTCCGGGTCACGAAGATTTCTTTTATAGGCTTGTAATTCAAACCATTTGAAAGCCCGTTCGATCTGTTCTTCTGGAGGCCATCGATGCCCATCCTCAAAGGTGAATAACTCGTTCTCAACGTTGAATTTTTCCAACCAATCTTTCACATTGAACATCTCTTGGTAATTCATATCCTCATCACCTACCAGTCCAACATATGAAAAGGTACTCAATGGACTAGGTTTTTTATCTGTCTCAAATGTAAATCCGGCTCCACAACCTATAACTCCTTGAATGGCTCCTGTCAATACCGCCACAGTACAGGCTAATCTTGACCCTCCAGAGAATCCTGCAGTATATATTTGTTTTTCATCTATATTAAAATTTGCAAACGCATGCGAGAACAGACGATTGGTAATATCAAAATTTTGTTGATATGGTCCATTTCTAGAATTGTTAGAGCATACTAGAACATAATTGAATCGCTCTGCAGATGTAATGAAGGGTTTTAAACCATTCGTGCCATTTCCTCCTGGGTCGAAAATAAAAACAATAGCTGAAAGTGTATTTGGATCATAAGAATCTGGCAAATACATTTGAAACGTCTCTCCTGCACTTTCTTTAACAGGAATACTTTCAATGATCTTACTCTTTTCATAACCCTCAACTTGTGCCACTGAAATGTTACAAAAAAATAGAAAGACAAATAGACCAAAAGCTTTCATAGATTTTCAAATTACAAAATATGACCAGATCCATATTCAATTTAAGAGAGTTTAACTTAATAATGTCTTTAGTATTTTTTATCTTCATGGCTTAAATCCATAAAAATGCCAATCAAACAATCACTGCTCACCCTCACTCTTTTTGTATTAACCTCAGCACTACAAGCTCAAGATTATTTTTTCAAGGATAAAGCGCCATTTGACACGTCTATTCCATCACCAGAAGAATTCTTAGGCTATCCTATCGGGCAGCAACACACCCGGCACGATCGCATTGTTGCATATTTGACTAAACTCGCTGAAGTGTCAGATAGAGCATCCATTTATCAGTACGGAAAAACCCATGAGCATAGACCTTTGGTCATACTCACAGTAACTTCAGCGGAAAATCAAAGCAATCTTGATAATTTAAAGAGGCAGCATTTGGAATTCGTTGATGCAGGTAAGAACGCATCAAATTACGACCTACCCGTATTCATAAACTTAGCGTATAATGTACATGGTAATGAGCCTTCGAGTTCTGAAGCGGCCATGCTTTCAGCATACACAATGGTAGCTTCGAATAGTCCCGAAGTGATGAATTATATTAAGAATGCCGTAATATTCATTGACCCAACTATTAATCCAGATGGTAGAGATAGGCATAGTCAATGGGCAAATCAATATCAGGGTAATCCGCTAGTCTCAGATGGTCAAGACGCGGAGCACAATGAAGCATGGCCTCGTGGCAGAACAAATCATTATTGGTTCGACTTGAATCGCGATTGGTTATTGGCCGTAAACCCTGAAAGCCGTGGTAAACTAAAATGGTATCATGAATGGTACCCTAATGTGGTCACTGATTTTCATGAAATGGGAAGCAATAGCTCTTATTTCTTCGAGCCCATGAAACCCAACGCATCCTGGGATCCAA
>CBESOB010000058.1:0-14206 GCA_965530995.1 uncultured Flavobacteriaceae bacterium | reverse complement strand
TTTTTTATAGTGCTAACATATGATTAACAGTCAAATATGACCCATTTTATGTCAAGCTGTTTTGGTATTTCACTTTTAAGATATGCGATTATGAAAAAATAAGACTAATTTATATGGCTTTTTTTATACTGCGAAGGGGTTTCGCCCGTAATTCTTTTGAAGGAGGCGTTAAAAGCAGATTTAGAATTAAAGCCTGCCTCAAGGCCAATGGCTACGAGCGTATAGTTGGAAAAATCTGAATCCAGTAGATAGGATTTCGCTTCTTCAACACGCAGTGAATTGATATAATCCTTAAATCCTGTTCCCAATTCTGTATTGATGATCTTCGATAAATGTCCTTGGCTTATTTCTAAGGCCTGAGCTGTTTTTTCAAGATTCAAGTCAGCATCTAAAAATCGTCTCTCGTCATCAAGGAAGGTTCTTAAACGCTCAATGATGATATGCTTTGTTTTTCCTTTTATTTGAATTGATTTCTCTATGATCAATTGCTTACTCCGTATTTGTTTTCGCTGCTCAACTATACCGTATTTATAAATGCCAATATGTCCAAGCCAATAAATTAATAATGCCATAGCGATCCATAGCGGATAAAATGATATTTGTCCTGGGTAAAGCATATATAGACCCGTTAGCGAAACCCACATAGGTATCAGCACTAAGAAAATGATCAGGGTATTTCTCAGCCAATTTAAATGGAGTTTGATATGATCGTACTTAAAATCGCCGTGTGCACGTTTATAGTTTTTTATCTTAACCAAGAGGACCACAATGATGATTATATGAAAGAGCGCAGAAATCAGTTCATCGTAGGTCTCCATATACAACATGACACCAGATAACAACTCCTCGTTGAGCTCAAGCCACTTAATTAGCTTATAAAAAATACTAATTGCCAAAGAGAACAAAAATGGTATGAATAATAGCTTCTCATTTCTAGCAATTTGCCTTTGAGGGTCTAAAAAAGAAACAACATAGAGATACAATAATGCAGGAATCGCATTGCCCCAAGGAACAAAATAATTGTCAAATAGCTCAGTATAGGAAATAAGATTAATATCTTGAAGATAGAATTGAAGATTGCTCAAGGAATAGATAATGATAATCGCCGTCAAAAAATACACACTTTTGTGCTTGTACTTTTTAGACAGCAAGACCACCGCTCCAAAAATCAATCCTTGAATGACTCCAGCAAGAATAAGGCTATTATAAACATTGAAATTCAAAAGCATCTACTTTACGATGCTAAAAGATAACTATTTTAAAACGCATTGACAATGGCGAAGAAATCTTCAGCATTGAGAGCTGCACCTCCAATTAGGCCGCCATCTACATCTAGCTTAGAGAATATCTCTTTGGCATTATTTGGTTTAACACTTCCACCATAAAGGATTGAAACATCATTTGCCACTTCATTCCCATATTTATTTGAAAGTATTTGCCTTATAAATTTATGCATATCCTGTGCTTGTTCAGGGCTTGCCGTTTCACCAGTTCCAATGGCCCAAACCGGCTCATAGGCCAAAACAATATTCTTGAAAACTGAAGCGTCTAAATGAAACAAGCCATTTTTGATTTGCCCTTCAACCACCGCTTCCTCATTACCTGATTTACGATCTACTAACTCTTCTCCAAAACAAAAAATGACTCTCATGTTACTTTCTAAAGCAGCATCGGCTTTTTTTGCCAATAAATCATCTGTTTCATTAAAATAAGCACGTCGTTCGCTATGACCTAGTATCACTGTTTCTATGCCTACACTTTTCAACATACTTGCACTTACCTCTCCTGTATATGCGCCATTACTAGCAAAGTGCATATTCTGTGCAATAACCTCAATACTTGATTTTTGCAATTCTTCGCAAGCATGCCAAAGATTAGTAAAAGTAGGAGCTATCATGACTTCTGCACTCGAAGTTTGTGATTGACTTTTCAAACGATCAATCAAATCCTTAGTCTGTGCTAAGTCGTTATTCATTTTCCAGTTCCCTGCTACAATGTTCTTTCTCATAATAATGTGTTTCTTATATTAGTATCTGTTGCTTTTTTAGCTTTAAATAATTTTATATGTCCTTCTTGACCCAAAACCATATACCTAGGTATCCAATTGGAATTCAAGAAGTCTCCAAAAACTCCTTTTTGACCATCTGGGATAAAATAATGATCGCCTTTAAGATTATATCTTTTAATACTTCGTTTCCATATGACCTCGTTCCTATCGACCGATAAAAACACAAAATCCGCATCTGGAAAATCACTTTGTAAAGCTTTTAAATCAGGCATTCCAACGATGCAATCCCTACACCAAGATGCCCATACATTTAGTACAATCTGTTTGCCCTCATGTTTTTTCAATATATCCTTGAATTGAATTTTATTAGCATCTAAGTTGACCATGGAATCATTCAAAACCACATCCGCAAATTGTGTTGGATCTTCTGCACAACTCATTAAGCTTATTAAAAATAGTATTACGATATTTTTGGCTTTCATCATTTCATTCATTCCAGTTTCACCTTTGGGTCCAACCAGGCATAAATCACATCAACAAAAATATTGATTATTATGAAGAGTAGTGCTATGATAAGCACAGAACCCATAATCACAGGAAGATCCAATGAATTCAAGGAATTGACAATTTCTTTACCAAGTCCATTCCATCCAAAAATATACTCAACAAAAACGGCTCCTGCCAGCATGGACGCAAACCATCCAGATATGGCAGTGATCACTGGATTCAAGGCATTCTTAACTGCATGATTCTTGATGACCTGGAATTCCGAAAGCCCTTTAGCTCTTGCCGTCCGAATATAATCCTGATTAAAAACTTCTAATAATGAATTTCGCATCAATTGAATAACAACTGCCAATGGACGAATGCCCAAAACAATGGCAGGCAGAATCAGGTTTTTCCATTTAATGGTCATGGATTCTCCAAAGTCATCTAATTCGTAGAGGCTTCCGGTCATTTCTAGATTGGTATATCGATGCAGAACAAAACCAAAAAACCAAGCAAACAAGATGGCACTAAAAAAAGAAGGAACACTCATACCCAATGTGCTAAATATCTGAATCGCCTTATCCAACCATCGATCCTTATACAATGCTGAAACAATACCAAGTATTACACCAAGAAACATGGCGATTATTATGGCTGTTACAGCCAGCACAAATGTATTGGGCAAAGTTTCGCCAATGACCTCAGCAACACGCTTTCCTGGTCTTGCAAAAGACTCTCTTAAATACGGTAATTTCAAGACCACCGAAGTTTTACCAATCGAGAATAACCTGGATGCCTTGTATTTACCCTGTTCCAGATACGTATAATCCTCTTGAACATTGCTATGAAAAGATAAGGGCGAAAGGTCATTTAAATAATAAAGATATTGTTTGCCGATAGGCTGATCAAAACCAAACTTCTTACTAACAGCATCCAATTGATCTTGCGTCTGGTTCTGACCCAACATCATTTTAGCAGGATCACCAGGAAGCACATTAAATAAAAAGAAAATAACAGTGACGACCCCAAACAATGTGAGTAAAGCGTAAAAGGCTTTATTTAGGACATATTTAATCAAAAGTCAGCTCATCAACATCATTCCAATGTAACTTTTGGATAATGGTTCCGCTATTAAGTTTCAAAATTCCAGGGTTTGATCGAACAATGGTTTTCAAGGCAGTCTCATCGCAGAAATAAAATTCGAAATCCAAGCCATACACTTGAGCGATTTCCTGTTGTAATTCTAAATTGGAAGCGGTAATACCGACAACATCATATCCTTCCTTTTTTGCTTCATTTGCAATTGATTTTATGGCTTGCAATCCTTCACTCTCAGCTTTGCTCAAATTGTACATTACTATCATGATCACACGATCCCTATTAAGGATTTCTTCAGTAAAATCCTGTCCATCCCTTTCGATGGAAAAATCATGGATTGGCGCTTCATAACCAGGTTGGATCTCTTCAGTTTCTACACTTACAAACTCACCATCTATGGTTGGGTAACTTCCTCGCGTCGTCACTATTTGTTCTTCACCATTCACATTGAATTTCCAATGGTAATCCATAATGGCTTTTGGTGCATCATCAGGAATTATCATATTTTCAGTAATATTATCCCCTACTTTATATGGCCTGAAATCTTTGGCAGGCAAATGCATCAGAACATAATAGCCAAAACTCAAACATGCTATGAAGCTTAAAAGTGAAACAACAGTAAGCCCAAGTCTATTTAATATGGGTTTAATAAGATTCAGTTTAAAAAGCAACACCAGTACTAACAGTAATAGGATCACATCCTTAGTGAAGGATTCCCATGGCGTTAATTTAATGGCATCTCCAAAACAACCGCAATCTGTTACTTTGTTGTAATAGGCCGAGTACCAAGTTAAAAAGGTGAAAAACAGAATCATCCCAAAAAGACTCCAGAGCGTGAATTTTGGTTTATATCCTATTAAAAGAAAAACACCCAGAAGCACTTCAAAAACAACAAGAACCACTGCCAACATTAAGGTATATGGAACAAGTGCTGGAATGTCAAGTACTGTCGCACTAAAATATTCATCTAGTTTAAACGAAAATCCAACGGGATCGTTCAACTTAATGAGACCTGAGAAGATGAAAAGGACACCGACTATAATTCTTGCAATTCCTACTAATAATTTCATTATTTTTCTTTTAGGTGAATCAGGGCAAATACCGCATAATTAATCATATCCTCATAGTTCGCTCTAATACCCTCGCTTACCAATGTTTTCCCTGCATTATCTTCAATCTGTTTGACTCTTAGCAACTTTTGCAAAATCAAATCGGTCAATGAGCTTACTCTCATATCTCTCCAAGCTTCTCCATAATCGTGATTCTTATCGTTCATGAGTTGCTTGGTAGTCGCTACCTTTTCATCATACAGTTCAGTAGCTTCTGCCAAGTACATATCAGGCTGTTCCACGACACCTTTATCTAGCTGGATCAAGGCCATAATACAATAATTAATGATTCCTATGAATTCGCTTACTTCACCCTCATCCACCTTGCGCACATTATTTTGCTGAAGACCTCTTATTCGTTGCGCCTTTATAAAAATTTGGTCGGTTAACGAAGGTAAGCGAAGTATACGCCAAGCACTTCCGTAATCTTTCATTTTCTTGATGAACAAATCACGACAAGTGGTAATTATCTCATCGTATTGTTTTGAAGTATCTTGCATAAAATCAGCTGAATTTTGCGTAAATTTCGCTTAAATAGTTTAAAGTTCAAAAGTTTAAAGTTTAAAGTTCTGCATGACCATAAATTGTAAAGGAAATCTTATTGATATATCATCACCTAAAGTCATGGGAATCCTTAACGTAACACCTGATTCCTTTTATGATGGCGGGAATTATAAAAGCAAAAAAGTCATCTTGGCAAAAGCCGAAACAATGCTCAATGAAGGCGCGTCTTTCATTGATGTTGGCGGTTATAGTTCCCGTCCTGGCGCCGATCATATTTCATTAGAAGAAGAATTACAACGGGTTGTACCCGTCATTGAATTGATTCTGGACTGTTTTCCAAAAACCTTGATTTCCATAGATACTTTTAGAAGTCAAGTCGCTAAAACGTGCATTGAAGCTGGAGCAGCTTTGGTCAATGATATTTCCGCTGGGAAATTAGATGAAGATATGATGCCGACTATTGGTAAACTACAAGTGCCCTATATCATGATGCATATGAAAGGGACACCTCAAAACATGCGGCAGAATACAGATTATAAGGACCTATTACATGATATGAACTACTATTATTCTGAACGCATCAATAAAGCCCGGTCTTTCGGAATTAAGGACATCATTATAGACCCAGGATTTGGGTTCTCTAAGACATTGGAACAAAATTATGAACTTTTAAACAAATTAGAATTACTGAAAATTGTCGGATTACCAATTTTGGCAGGAGTTTCACGAAAATCAATGATCTTTAAAATATTGGAGACTGATGCGAAAAACTCACTTAACGGAACTACAAGCCTTAATACCATTGCATTAATGAAAGGAGCCTCTATTCTAAGGGTTCACGATGTTAAAGAAGCTATGGAATGTATCGCTTTAACCAACCAATTGTCATGATCAAGAACTTCCTTTTAGTTTTAACCTTTTTTGGAATACTATCGTGCAATGAAAAAATTGTGCAATTACCAGAAACCAGCAACAATACCATTACCAAAGTTTTGGATGTATCTCCAGCGTATTTGTTCTACGATGAAGAACAAGACAGTGTTGAATTCAATCGAAAGAATCTTATTGGGACGACCAATTGGTTAGTGAATGTAGACAAACGATTGACCTTAAAGCAGATCATGCCCCATATTATATATCTCCAAAATAAACGCAAAAAGGCCGGCATGCATAAGAATGAATCGGCCAAGAATTACTTTTCATGTTCCAATCCAGACATTAAGAATTTGGCCTTTATTGATTTTACGAATGTTGAATACCAATTAAAGAAAGAATCGCAAATGACCAATGAGCCAGGGTCTTGTTATTTATTATTTTCAAATTCCAACGAGGTCGAAATAATGTTTCCAGATAAAAACTTGAAAGCGGATGCGGACACTTTTCTAAGTCTCTTGAAAAATGATTATTCGCGAGTAAAGGAAGATTCATTGACGCTTTCCTTGGCCTTCAACGAAAACTTAAAATTTCAAGACTATATAAGCTATAAATCCAAGTTACTGGAATTGGATTTCGAAATGTTCACCATTTCAAAAACCGAATTAATCTATAATTAGTTATATTTATTGACGCCTAAATAACTTTGTGTTGGAAATTTTTGATGACCTTTTAAAATTCAGTGTAGTAGACGTTATAGACGTCGTACTCGTGGCCTTCCTTCTTTATTATGTTTATCAACTTGTAAAAGGCACAGTGGCTATTAATATCTTCATTGGAATTGTCATCATCTATATCATTTGGAAGCTCACTCAGGCCTTACAAATGCAGTTATTGAGTAACATACTCGGAGGCTTCATTAGCGTAGGTATGTTTGCACTGATCGTTGTTTTCCAGCAAGAGATCAGGAAGTTCTTATTGATGATAGGGTCCACCAATTTAAGCGGAAGAGGTAAGCTTTTCAAGAGCTTGAAATTCATGAAAACCAATATAGCCACAGAGACAGATGTGGAAAGTATTATCGCTGCTTGTAACAAAATGGGAAGTAGTAAAACCGGCGCCTTGATCGTAATCGAGCGGCACAATAACCTTGATTTCTTGACTAATACGGGTGACGAAATGAATATCATGGTGACCCAGCCTATCATCGAGAGTATCTTTTTCAAGAATAGCCCACTGCATGATGGTGCAGCCATTATAACGAATAACATCGTTAAGGCAACCCGAGTCATATTACCTGTTAGCAATAGCACCAATATCCCTATGCGTTTTGGCTTACGTCATAGAGCGGCAGTAGGCATCACTGAAAAAACGGATGCAGTGGCCCTGATCGTCTCTGAAGAAACAGGGAAAATTTCCTATGTCAAGAATGGTGAATTCATCATGTACAAGGATACCGCCGAATTAACAGAAACCATTCAAAAGGACTTGGTATAAATGGAATGCAAGAATTGTAAATCTCCCTTAGAGATTCATTCTCGTTATTGCTCGCACTGCGGCAATAGGATCATTTCTAAAAGACTTACGGTAAAGAGTGTATTAGGAGATTTTAGCAATCAGTTCTTCAATTATGACAATAAGATCTTCAATACGTTTATCCATCTAATTACAAAACCAGAAGTCGTTATTGATAAATTCATAGAAGGTTCTCGCAAAACATATGTGAATGTAATCAGTTATCTAGCCATGTCCTTGACGCTTATTGGTTTCCAGATATTGATACTCAGGAAATTCTATCCAGAAACCATGGCGAGTTCAACAACATCTGGTGGCCTCGATCCAAAACTTGAAAAAAAAATTGCCGAAGTTGGAGAGTATTTTTTCGACTATATTGGCCTTATCACTATCATGTTTATTCCAATTACTGCTTTAGCAACATACATCATATTCAAAAATCGAAGACATAATTATGCTGAACATATTGTGTTGAATATGTATATCACGGCACAATACACCATCTTGATGATTTTTATAAGCCTAATACTAATGCTCATTGGCATGGATGCTCCGGCTACATTTTCGATAGTAATGGTTATCACCTATATTTATTTAGGTTATTGTTTTAAAAGAATATATAATCTTAGCATTTTCGGAGCGATTGGGCGTACAGTACTGTCGCAATTGCTTTATATGATTTTTGTAAGCATCATTTTTTTAATGCTGGCGATTATCGGTGTCATTATATATAAATTAGCTACCTAATGAATTGTAAAAACTGTCGAACAGAATTAAGCACAGCGAGTGGTTACTGCGGTAAATGTGGTGGGAAGGTGATTCATAACAGACTTACTCTAAAAAAACTGTTTGCGAGTTTTAATGAGCAATTCTTAGATTATGACAATAAGTTCTTGCAAACTTTCATCAACCTTTTCAAAAAGCCGGAAGATGTCATCGGCAGCTATATTAATGGCACTCGAAAAAAATATGTTAATGTCGTTAGCTATTATGCGATAGCCATTTCCATTGCGGGTCTACAGTTTTTTATCCTTAATAAATTCTTTCCTGAAACCATGGATATCTCTGTATTGGCAGTCGATGAGAACTCACTGGAAATGGGAAAGAAAAACCTAGCCTTTATACAAGAGTATCAAGCTCTTTTAATGCTGCTTTACGCACCAATTTATGCAGCTTTCTCACGCCTCGTTTTTCTAAAGAACAAAAAATTCAACTATACTGAGCACCTAGTTATATTCATGTATGTGCTAGCTCAAATTTCTATCGCAGCCACGATCTTGACCATTATTGCAGGTTTCTTTGGCGTATCACTAGGCACTATCTCATTGATATCATTGCCTTTTCAAATCTTTTATTCAGCCTATTGTCTGAAAAGATTATATAAACTAAGTCTTAAAGGAATAATTTTGAGGACGCTTCTTTTTCTTGGTATCCTGCTAGGTATTTTTATACTATTTATGATTATTACAATAATATTCGCTCTCCTAAATCAAGAATTATTCAAAGAAATATTTCCACAACCAACTGCCAATGGAGGTTAAGCCACTTCTTTCTTCAAGAACTGAACTTCATATAGATTTTTATAGTAACCGCCCTTCTTTTTAAGGAGTTCAATATGAGTGCCCTGCTCGACGATTTCTCCAGCATCCATAACGATGATCTTGTCGGCTTTCTGTATGGTTGCCAGTCTATGTGCAATGACGATTGAGGTTCGACCCTGGGTGATCTTATCTGTAGCATCTTGGATCAATTGCTCAGAATACGAATCTACAGAAGAGGTCGCTTCATCCAATACCAAGATACTAGGATTCGTAACATAGGCTCTAAGGAAAGAAATAAGTTGTCTTTGCCCGGAAGAAAGCATCACACCACGTTCTTTCACATTATAATGATACCCATTGGGTAAGCTCATAATAAACTCATGTATACCAATTTGTTTGGCAGCATCAATCACTTGTTCCTCCGTTATTTCTGGATGATTCAATGTGATATTGCTAAGAATAGTATCGGCAAATAAAAACACGTCTTGCAATACTACCGCTATTTCTTGTCTCAACGATGCCAAAGTCGCTTCCTTGATATCGATCCCATCAACGCATATGGTTCCTTCAGTGATGTCATAGAATCTACTCAGCAAATTAATGATAGTAGACTTGCCTGCACCGGTCGCACCAACAATGGCGACCGTTTCACCAGCTTTCACCTTGAATGAAATTCCCTTTAAAACTTCTTCATCTTCCACATACGAGAAATGTACATTCTTGAATGCTATATCTCCTTGGAGTTTAAAAATGGTTGTATTGCCTGTGTTTTCTATCCTAGAATCTGTATCAAAAATCTTGAAAACACGTTTAGCAGCCACCATTCCCATTTGTAAGGTATTAAACTGGTCTGCAATTTGTCGTAAGGGCCTAAACAACATTGGAACCATCATGATAAATGCTGTTAAGTCACCTAGTGTAGACGTATTATTTAAAGCAGTATCCAAACCACCATACCAAGCGACTAAACCTAACGTTACTGATCCCAAAAACTCAACAATAGCAAAGAAAATAGAGTTATACCAAATTGTTTTTAACCAGCCATTTTTATGGCGCCCATTTATCTCCTTGAATTTTTTATACTCAGTATCTTCTCTTGTAAACAATTGAAGAATCTTCATCCCAGTAACACGTTCTTGCACAAAGGAATTAAGATTGGAAATCTCCGTTCTCACTTCTTCAAAAGCCTTTTTCATGTATTTCTGAAACAGCCTTGTCGCATAAAACATAACCGGCATCATCAAAAGAACTATCATGGCCAGTTTCCAGTTCATGTACAACATCATACATGCTAGTACGACCATTGTCAATAGATCACGAAAAATTGTAAACAAGCCTTGTCCGAATATATCGGCGATACGCTCCATATCGGTCACAGATCTTGTAATCAAAACTCCGACGGACGAATTATCAAAATATTTCATTTTGAAACTAAGCATATGCTCAAAAAGCTTAACACGGACATCTCTTACAATTGACTGCCCTAGCCATCCAGAGTAATAAATAAAAATTAATTGACAAATGGTTGCAACTAAAAGCAATGCTCCCATTAAAATAACATATGGCAAAAAACCTTCGAACTCTTTAGTAACAATATGTTCATCAATTGCAATCTTAAGAATAAGAGGCCTCAAGGCTGTTGAAATTGCAACTAACACTACTGAAAAGAACACACCAAAAAACACCTTCTTATAAGGTTTTAAGAACCCTAAAAGGCGTTTAAAAAGAGACACATTGAATATCTTTTCTTTTTCTGTTTTACTATCTGCCATTTACAAAAATTTCTTCTGGGTATTCAATTCTAGTTAAGTAAAGACCATGAGCAGGGGCTGATGTTCCGGCTTGGGACCTGTCTTGTGATTCTATTATACTTTTAATGTATTCCACTTGATGTTTACCACTTCCTATATCTATCATGGTACCAACAATTGCCCTTACCATATTGCGCAGAAATCGATCGGCAGTAATAGTAAAGACCACATTGTCTTCTTTCTTGTCCCATTGAGCAAACATCATCTTACAATTATACGTTTTTACATCTGTATGCACCTTACTGAAAGACTTAAAGTTTTTATAATTAAATAGGGTTTTAGATGCTTGATTCATCCTATCAATATCCAGTTTATTCTTTATAAAATAAGCACTCTCGATCTGAAATGGGTTTTTCTTTTCGGTAATTACATACTCATAGCTCCTGCTCAAAGCATCAAACCTAGCATGTGCATCATCCTTTACTTGATGAATTGCTTTTACTGCAATATCTTTTGGGAGCAATTGATTGAATTTAAAAACCAATTTCGAATCGCTGATAGGATCCTCGAGATCAAAATGAGCATACATTTGTTTTGCATGCACGCCGGTATCTGTCCTCCCTGCACCGAAAACATCTATGTTTTGCTGTAAAACTGTCGATATAGCTTCCTCTAGAACTTCTTGAACCGTCAACACATCTGGCTGTCTTTGCCAGCCACAATAGGCCTTTCCGTTGTATGCAAATTCAATGAAATATCTCACCTGTAATTGCTATTTTTGTTAGCAGACGCAAAGATAGTACATTCTAGCAACCATTAAGTAATTTCGTCACTTCGAGTGAATGTCACTTTTTTTTAAGTGACATTTGTATCGAGAAGCGAATTGTTGAAGTTCTAGAAACGGTTCTCGATACAATTTTCTATCGAAAATCACTCGAACTGACGTTGTTATAGATACTGAAACAAGTTCAGCATAAAATGAGAAAAATACTTTTACTTTCCGACACACATGGTTATATGGACGACGATATCCTAAAGTATGTAAAACAAGCGGATGAAGTTTGGCATGCTGGCGATATTGGGAATTTGAAAGTTACTGACGCGATTGCGAAACTAAAACCAATTAAAGGTGTTTATGGTAATATTGATGACGATAAAGCGCGACGTGAGTTCCCATTGAACAATCGGTTTATGTGTGAAAATGTGGATGTTTGGATTACACATATTGGCGGTTACCCCTATAGATACAATCCTAAAATCAAAGAAGAAATCATGACCAGTCCTCCAGATCTGTTTATATGCGGACATTCACATATCTTGAAAGTGATGTCTGATAAAAAACTGAATCTATTACACATGAACCCTGGTGCCGTTGGCAAACAGGGGTTTCATCAAGTACGAACGATGTTACGCTTTAAGATCGATGGTAAAGACATCAAGGATCTGGAAGTTATCGAGTTTAATAAACGGTAAGTATTATTTGGGGTTGTTCTCGTCATGATAATCTATCGATAGTTTTCTTGCAGAAGACAAATTCTCCCAAACACATCGTTCTTAGAAATTTTCTTTTTTTAAGAATATCTTTGTACTTTCATTTAACCATAATTGCCATTATGTAACATACTAAGCCAACAGAAACTATTATTATGATACCTAAAAATCTACACAAAGACATTCCAGGAAATCCTTCTACGGCTAAAAGTAGTAATGTTAATTTAAGAACTGAGGCTACTGAGGACACACTAAGAGTGTTATCGATAGAGCAATGGAACTTTTGGAAAGAACATGGTTATGTCGTTATTAAAAAAGCTGTTTCTTGTGAACGAGCAGAACAGACGGCCTCCTTTCTATGGGAGTTTGAGGACAAGAACCCTATTGATAAAACCACTTGGTACACTGCTCCTCGTGCCGAAATGGAGATGAAAGAATTAGCAGGCACGGGCATGGTGGAAGTTTATAACAACCAGCATCTATGGAACAATCGTCAATCGCAAAAAGTATACGACGCGTTTGTAGATATTTGGGGAACGGAAAAACTATGGGTAACGATCGATCGAGCAAACTTGAATTTCCCAATGCGTCCAGGATATGAATACAAAGGCTTTATCCATTGGGATTACGACCCCGATACCAAGCCCCAAAACGTACAAGGGGTGTTGGCCCTAGCGGACCAAACAGATGAAAACATGGGAGGTTTTCAATGTATTCCATGGTTATTTAGAAATTATGACACTTGGAAACTAACACAACCTGAAGACAGGGATCATTTCAAGCCAGATACAGCTCAACTGGAAGATAAAATTGTAAAAGTTCCTATGGAAGCAGGTGATCTGTTGATCTTCAATAGTTCCGAACCACATGGTATTCGTCCTAACCATTCCGAAGACAAAGTGAGAATTGCACAATACATCTCAATGATGCCTGCTCAAGAGGATGATGAAACTTTAAAAGAATGGCGAGTGAATTCGTGGAAAAATAGCATCGCCCCAGAAGGTTATGCTTTTCCTGGCGACCCTCGAAATTGGGAACAAACAAAATATGACCAAGCTGAATTATCAGAATTAGGTAAAAAATTATTAGGATTGAAAAAATGGTGATTTAAGATCCTTGTCAAAGACATCAAGGATTTGGAAGTTATTAAATTCAATAATCGCTAAGAAGCAAAAAACCCAAGGACTTCTCCTTGGGTTCACGCACTAATACTACTAAGATGTTAGGTTTATCGCAATCTATCTACAGATTTTACGAGATCTTCATCCTTTTTTATGGCCTTATTGGCCAAGACCAATAACACGATAGATAAAATAGGAATAACGATCCCAATACCTTTCTCAGAAACATTTGCTTCTCCAGATACGTTTAGAGATTGATAGACGAAAAATCCTAGTAAAATAAAGTTTAATAAGATATTCAGGCGTCCCAACACAAATTGAGACTGTCTATTCTTGAACATAAAAATCGAAATCAATGACAATGCAGCAGACCCAAGAAACATGACAAAATACATGAGTTCATCCTGTGCAAAGAACTTAATATTATCGGTGGTGGTCCAGAGATGAAAAACGAAAATTAGACCTGCTGAAATTGCAGCTGCCAATACTAAGTAAATTGTCTGTATTCGTTGTATCATACCGTTGATTTCGGCTACAAAAATAGTCGTTTCTTTTAAAAAAACATAGACCAAAGTTTAAAATAAAGTTGTATTATTGCAGTAACAATTCAACCAAACACCCGTTTGAATTGTAGATCTTCAAAGATTTCAAATCAAATTTTCTTCGAATAATCAATTTTTCAGATTTATAATATAAAAAACATTCA
>CBESOB010000057.1:0-14294 GCA_965530995.1 uncultured Flavobacteriaceae bacterium | reverse complement strand
TTTCAAACGCTATTTGCCCTCACCTTTTACAATAGCAATTCTCCTGACATTAACAGCGATTGTTCTGGCTTTCTTTTTTACCGAACCTACCCAAGATAAAAATCACTTACTCACAATTCTGTCTTTTTGGGAGCAGGGTATATGGAACAATGGTTTACTGGTATTCGCTTATCAAATGATGCTCATTTTAGTGCTTGGTCATGTATTGGTGCTGAGCAAACCAATGAATAAGCTTATTATGGGTTTGACTAAATATGCCACAAATACCTCTAGAGCAGTCATTTTGGTAAGTGTCACTACTATGTTTGTTGCATTTTTTAATTGGGGATTAGGGCTCATATTCGGAGCCATATTGGCAAGAAAAGTTGGTGAAAAAGCATTACAGGATAATATCAAGATCAACTACCCATTGGTAGGAGCAGCAGGATATGTTGGACTTATGATCTGGCATTCTGGCATTAGTGGTTCAGCACCTATTAAAGTTGCAGAAACTGGGCACCTACAAGAATTGATGCAGGGCATTTCTTCTAAGGAGCTAATCGCGCAATTACCAAGTAGCATTAATTTTGATGCAACTATTTTTAGCTGGTGGAACCTAATGTTTTTTGCGGTGTTATTAATTGTGATTCCGTTCACCTTGCATAAACTTGCTAAGTCAACGGAACCTGCCCATTATCATTTAGAGGAGTATAATTTCAATTTGGAAAAAGCAGAAGACCTTGAAGGTGCAGAAAAATTAGATTATTCAAAGGTGTTGGCAATAGGTTTTGGCGTTGTTTTGTTAGCCACGTTTGTCTATCAATATTGGAGCAATCTTATGAGTCTTCAGATCACCCCAAACATGCTTAATTTCTTCATGCTAGGATTGGCAATCATACTACATGGGAGTTTTAGTAATTTCTTGAATGCATTAGAAGAGGCAATTAAAGGAACGACCGGCATTTTAATCCAATTTCCGTTATATTTTGGCATCATGGGAATCATGAAAAGCACGGGTATGGTGGTTAATATATCCGACTTCTTTAGTACAATTGCTACGGCAACCACATTGCCAATTTATACTTTTTTCAGTGCTGGATTAGTGAACATATTTGTTCCAAGTGGTGGTGGGCAATGGGCTATTCAAGGCCCAATAGTGTTAGAATCTGCTTTGAAATTAGGAGTCCCATTACCAAAAGCAATTATGGCATTGGCCTATGGCGATCAAATCACCAATATGTTACAGCCATTTTGGGCTTTGCCCCTGTTAGGGATAACAAAACTTAAAGCAAAAGAAATTTTGCCGTATACATTGATATTGATGTTGGTGGGTATTGCAGTTTATGTTATTGGACTTTTAATAATTTAAAATGAAAAAAGCCCTTCTCAACGAGAAAGGCTTTAGTATTGTGGTTTTAGGTTTTGACCTTTATAAACAAACTCAAAAAAAGCAATGATGAACAAAATTTATTGCATAAAGGTCAAATCAAATATGGCAAAAAATATCGAGTATTCAAAGTAAAAAGGGACGTTTAACATCTAAATAGCGGTTAATCTTCAAAGTTGATTATGCATTATTTAAGAGAAGACATATGGTTTCCAGAAGCTTATGAGGCTACTGAAGATGGATTACTTGCCATAGGTGGAGACTTATCGGCAAATAGATTGATACATGCCTATACCCATGGTATTTTTCCTTGGTTTGAAGAAAGTCAACCCATTTTATGGTGGTCTCCGGACCCAAGAATGGTTTTATTTCCAAAAGAGTTGAAGATATCTAAAAGCATGAAACAAGTTCTTCGTAATTCAAGTTTCAGGATCACGATCAATGAGGCTTTTAATGAAGTCATTCATGAATGCTCTGTCGCTAAGAGAGAGGGCCAAAGCGGGACTTGGATAACCAAAGAAATGATCGATGCCTATATTAATTTACACGAACTAGGGCATGCTATATCAGTAGAAGTATGGCAGGATAATGAACTAGTTGGAGGTCTTTATGGTATAGATCTTGGTGATGTTTTTTGCGGAGAAAGTATGTTCTCTAAAGCGAGTAATGCGAGTAAGGTGGCTTTCATAACATATTTGCAGAACACGAATTATAAATTAATAGATTGCCAAGTCTATACGAATCATTTAGCATCCCTTGGAGCACGCGAAATTCCTAGGGATGAGTTTTTAAATCATATAACCTGATAAATGTCATTTTTTATGATTTAATAATAATTGAAATTAGCAAACTAATTTATTTATATGCTTACAATATCAGATTTTAGGAAGTCGAAAAAGAAAGAAGAATTCTTGGGGATTTTAAGAGACAAAGAGCCAGCAGAGAGAGTGAATGATATTCTTGAGAACATCGAATATGAGGATCAACTACTTAAATTACAAGCAGAATTAGTGGATCTTCAACAATGGGTAGCTAAACATAAAAAACGGGTTTGTATTATTTTCGAAGGAAGAGATGCTGCTGGTAAGGGAAGCGCAATTAGAAGATTTATTGAACATCTTAATCCACGTTCGATGAAGGTTGTCGCATTGACAAAGCCTACAGAAGTTGAAAAAGGACAGTGGTATTTCAGGAGATATATAAAGGAAATGCCTAATCCAGGAGAAATTGTTTTTTTTGATAGGAGTTGGTATAATCGCGCAGTGGTAGAACCTGTCATGGGCTTTTGTAATGAAGAAGAATATGATGAGTTCATGGTGCAAGTCCCAGAATTTGAACACATGCTTTATGAAGATGGCATAGAAATCATTAAATTCTGGTTCTCCATCTCTAAAGATGAACAGATCAAAAGATTCAATTCACGATTGGAAAGCCCTTTGAAGCGATGGAAATTCAGTCCAGTGGATCAAGAAGGCCAAAGGCGCTGGGACGACTATACACTTTATAAAGAACAAATGTTCAGTAAGACGCATACGACGTTTAGTCCGTGGATCATTATTAAGACTAACAATAAAAAGGAAGCACGCCTGGAAAGCATGCGATATGTGCTCTCAAGATTTAAATATGAAAATAAGGGTAGTTCTGCAACGACCATTTTTCCAGACCCAAATGTCGTACAGCGTTATTATAGATTATTAAAACAAATTGATTGATATTTTATGACTGATAAAATAACCGAGAAGGATTTAAAGAAATTGAATTCTAAAAAAGGAATTAAACAGTTCCTAATGGATGAGAATATATCCATTTCAAAAGTATTGAGGAACCTTAATTATGAAGATCGCTTAAAGGCCTTGCAAGAAGAATTGATTAAACTGCAGCATTGGGTTGATGAGAATGGAGAGAAAATAGTTATTATTTTTGAAGGAAGGGATGCTGCCGGAAAAGGAGGTGCCATAAGAAGGACTACGGAACATTTAAATCCAAGAGAATTCAAAGTGGTAGCACTGCCAAAACCTTCTAGTGAAGAAATGGGACAATGGTATTTTCAACGCTATATAACTCAATTACCAAGAAAAGGCCAAATGGTCTTTTTTGATAGGAGTTGGTATAATAGGGCAGTTGTTGAACCTGTCAACGGCTTTTGTACTAAGGAAGAGTATAAGATTTTCATGAACCAAGTCAATCAATTTGAAAGAATGATCTCTGAATCCGGTATCAGGTTGATAAAATTTTATTTCTCCATCTCTAAAGATGAACAAGAAAGACGTTTTGAAGACATAAAGGCAAGTCCTATAAAAAAATGGAAGTATAGCTCCGTAGACCAAAAAGCCATTGAATTATGGGATGATTATACAGAGTTTAAAAAGAAAATGTTCAAGAAAACCAATACAGAATTAGCACCTTGGATAATCATTAAGGCCAATAAGAAAACCAAGGCGAGGGTTGAGGTCATCGAACATATTTTAAATGTGATTCCCTATAACCCCAAAGATAAAGCAATCGTCGAACATTTAGAAGTTGAAGAAAAGCTAGTAGATTAAGGTACATGTAATTTGACGTAGTAAAATAGTCAGACTTGGTGATACCTAAAACAATCAATTTGGTGGTCATTTATCATACCGGTGGCTTGCATATGGGCATAAACGACCGTGGAACCTACAAACTTGAATCCTCGTTTTTTCAAGTCCTTGCTCAATATATCGCTCAAGGGTGAATTTGCAGGAATGTCATTTTGAGAATTAAATGCATTCTTGATAGGATTGCCATTGACAAACCCCCAGATATAGGTGCTAAACCCCCCAAATTCTTCTTGTATTTTCATAAAATTCTGGGCATTGGTAATGGTGGCATTTATTTTCAATTTATTACGGATGATACCCGCATCTTGAAGTAAGCTATCAATCTTTTCTTGATCATAGTTGGCTATTTTTTTGTAGTCGAATTGATCAAAAGCTTTTCGAAAGTTTTCGCGTTTTTTTAAGATGGTTATCCAACTCAATCCAGCTTGAAAAGTTTCAAGGATCAAGAATTCGAATAAGGTGTTATCATCATAAACAGGAACACCCCACTCTAAGTCATGATAGGCTTCGTAGAGATTATCGCCAACACACCAATTACATCTAATTTTGGTCATTTGTAAGGTTTGTTAAAATGTTCTACTAATGTAATGTTTGTTACCAAAATATGAAATAGTATTATTTAAATTTGTAAAAAAATAGGGAGATGCAAGTAGCAGAAAATATTCAAATCAAAAGTATAATTAACGATAGCTTGAAGAAAAGCATATCGTATTCAGAATATAGGGAATTAGTCAGCAAATTGGTTAAAAACAAATCAACGACTGGTGCAGAACAGACGGAGGTTTTGGTAGATTACACCATGCTTAATGACCGTCGCATGAAACGTTGGGATAAGACAATTAAGGTGTCTGAAGAGGTGATGGCAAAGATGAAGAATCATAATAAAGAAGTCACATGGTTGGTATTGACCGAAAGTTGGTGTGGCGATGCTGCACACGTTATACCAGTAATGAATAAAATTGCTGAGTTGAATGACACTATTGATTTCAAAGTGGTTCTGCGTGATGAAAATGAAGAGTTAATGAACGAATTCTTGACCAACGGAGGAAAATCCATTCCGAAACTCATTGCTATCGATAATGAAACTGGAAATGTGATTGATTCTTATGGTCCAAGACCAAGTGCTGCGACAGATTTGGTAAACGACTATAAAGCAAAACATGGTGCACTTACTCCAGAATTCAAGGAAGACCTACAACGCTGGTATAACAAGGATAAGGGGCAAACGGCAATACAGGATTTATTAGCATTATTCAATTAATCCTTTCCTCTAAAGAAGAAAGTTACCGAGCCAATTTGTTCTGATTTACTAGCATCTGAAGTAAAACGTGCTTTTTGGGCATATTCCTTGGCATGATCTGTCAAGCATTCATTTGTGGAGGAAGATGCAGCAGTATTGATGTCAGTTGAGGTAACGCGTCCTAAATGATTCACTGTAATATTAACAACGATCTTTCCGCCAACCTCACATAAATAGATGGGAATTGGGTTGTTACGCATTTTCCTATCCTTTAAAGAGAACTGTATATTACTATTCGGATTACTTGAGGTGTAAGTGCCAGTTTTATCACTGGAATCATCACCACTTGAGGCCTCTGCCCTCCTCTTGGCCGAACGCATTGCCAAGATGTCACTCACTTTATTGAACGCTGAAACCTCATCGCTGGAAACCTCGTTGTTTTCTGTTGATTGATTGTTGGTGTCATCTAAAGTTTCGATAGGTGTTTCAAGAGTTTCGGTTTGTTTGGCATTTTCTTCAAAATCATTCATATCAATGGTCTTGAAGTCCTTCATCATTTTCTCATATTCAGAATCATTATTGAATGCGTCGTTAGTATTGTTGTTCGACGCTGTAAGCTCCTTGATCTTTTCTAATTGTTCAGTCAGTTCCTCAATCGTTTCTGGTTCGACTTCATAATAGCTTTCAGCCATTTCCTTCGATTTTTGTTTAAGGGAAAGATTGAATACCGCAAGCACTATCGTAGAGGTGATTAGTGCTGTGATAATTAGGGCTTTATGTCGTTCTATAAATTGCATAGCATCGCCAAAATAACAAATTATTTGGCAGTTAGTGCTATATATACGATAAAACAGGTCTTATTGGATGGTTAAAACAACATGAATTCCAGGAATACGGCAACGCTCGATATCTTCTCTGTTCCACGGTAACCAAATCTTTTTCTACTAAAATCTAAACCAATGAGCCAAGAATTTCTATAGTTATCATCGAAGATTTGGTAACCAGCACCTAGCTTGTATAGCGTCCCTTTTTCAAAATCATTGCTAAAGTTTAATAGTTTTCCATAACCCGCGCGAACAAATACATTGTCATCATCTACTAGGATATTATAGTGTATATTCAAATAAAGCGATAAAAAATGCAAGCCTTGCTTGTGCTGCCAATTGTATTCTACATCGAACCCGACGGCAGTGCGAGCGTCCATTTGATATCCTATAGTATTATTTATAAAAAAATGCACTAGGATTTATAAGCGGACCGCTATCATCCTCTGCAAGAGTGTAATCTTCATTGACAGCTAATGTTGATGCTAAGGATATTTTATAAAAAAGACCATTCGTTTTTTCGTCTTGTGAAAAAACAGAAATGCAAATAAAAAAAACGGCAAAGTTTAGATAGTGCTTCATGAATTGATTAGAAGCAAGCATGATATCAAGAACTATTCCTAACGAAGGTTGTGAATAAAATTTTCAATGGTAACCGCATCATTAACCTTAAAATCACCGATTCGTGTTCGTCTCAATGCTGAAAGATGTGCGCCCGAATCCAATGCCTTTCCAAAGTCATTTGCCAAAGACCGTATATACGTGCCTTTACTGCAAACGATCCTGAAATCCACTTCTGGCAAGGCTATTCGAGTTATTTCAAATTCCTCGACTAATACCTTACGAGACTTGATCTCTACCTCTTCACCAGCTCTCGCAAATTCATATAGGCGCTTACCATCTTTTTTCAATGCGGAAAAAATAGGAGGTATTTGTTCGATCTCTCCAATGAATTCCTTTGTGGCCGATCGGATGGATTCTTCTGTTATATGCTCTATAGGAAACCTGCCGTTTATTTCTGTTTCTAGATCATAGGAAGGTGTTGTGCTACCTAGGGCAAAAGTGCCAGTATATTCTTTTACTTGACCTTGAAATGTATCAATCTGCTTGGTCATTTTCCCGGTACAAATAACCAGTAACCCGGTTGCCAATGGATCCAAAGTGCCTGCATGGCCAACCTTTATTTTCTTAATTTTGAAAGCTTGACGGATTTCCCAGCGTAGCTTGTTAACCACTTGAAAGGAGGTCCAATTCAAAGGTTTGTCAATTAATAGAACCTGACCGTTTATATAGTCTTCAAGGGTCTTCATGTTAATTTGATAATGAAAAGATAATGGCAATCAATCCTACAACAACGCAGTAAACAGCAAAATAGGTGAGTTTACTTTTCTTCACTAGAGCGATCATCCATGTACACGCAAATAATCCAGCGATAAAGGCTGCAACGAAACCAATGGACAGTACAGTGAAATTAGAACTATCGTATGTAAGATCACCACTCAGAACATCCTTGCCGATTTTTCCTAGAATTAGCGGAACGACCATAAGGAATGAGAAACGAGCTGCTTTGGTCTTATCGTTACCCAATAATACCGAAGTTGAAATAGTGGCACCAGAGCGTGAAATTCCCGGCAACATGGCAATGGCTTGCGAAATGCCAATAATAAGGGCATTCTTGAATGATACAGGCTTGTTAGTATGTTTGGCCTTATCTGCCAAGAAGAGAAGAATAGCGGTCACAATAAGCATGCATCCGACGAGTAGAATATTGCCGCCAAATAGTTGTTCCAATTGTTCTTCAAAGAATAGTCCGACTATGACTGCTGGAATCATCGATAGGGCAATTTTACTAATGAATTGTAGGTCTTCATTCCATTTAAGGGCAATAGCACCTTTCAAGATGTTATAAATATCCTTGCGGAACACTACCATGGTACTCAAAGCAGTCGCAAAATGAAGCACTACGGTGAACAACAGACTTTCTTCAGGAATGGAGTTGTCACCAAGAATGACCTTGCCCAATTCTAAATGCCCACTCGAGGACACTGGAAGGAACTCTGTAAGTCCTTGAACGATTCCTAAAATAATAGCGTCAATGATATCCATCCGGCAAAAATATTAAAATAGAAGTAGCATTGTAAGAAATTATTAAATAAAGATCCAACCAAGCAGCATAACTATGATAATACCAGTCATACCCTGAATCATTGTGGAAACCGTCTGGCTCCTTAAGGCTGTTGGGGTATCCATTTCTGTGAATTGCGCCACCACCCAGAAGAAACTATCATTCAGATGCGATACGGTCATCGCTCCTGAGCCAATTGATAGCACCGTGAGCGCACGACCTAGATCTGAGTCTAAACCAAAAGACGACAGGATTGGAGCAACAATTGCGGCGGTGGTAATAATTGAAACGGTAGATGATCCTTGGGCAGATTTAAGAACGGCCGCAATGATGAACGGTAAAAGCAATCCTAATTGCATGTTGGCGAAGCTTTCACCTATAATATCACCCACGCCTGTTGCTCTCAATATCGCTCCAAAAGCACCACCAGCACCAGTGATCAAAATGATGACTCCAGCTTCCTTTAAACCACTTGCCACCCAATTAAAATGGGTTGTTTCCTTTGTTCTGGGTTTGAGGGCAAAGGCCATAAAGACTCCAATGAATAATGCAACGATTGGATTGCCGATAAAATTGATCACTTTTGAGAACACTCCTATACCAAAAGGATGCGTAGGATAACTAGCTATGGATTTTAAAGCGATCAAGACAATCGGAATCATAATTGGATAAAGGGATAGGCTTGTCTTTGGCAGCTTTTCTTTTATGACCTCATTTTCAGGAGTATCTGTTTCTGGTTTGTCCAATGAACGTTTTTGCAAGTAGGTTGCCCAAAAATAACCTGAGAGTGAAACGGGAATAGCTACCGCCAATCCCAATAACATGACCAATCCTAGATCCGCATCCAATGCCGCCGCTGCTGCCAAAGGACCAGGAGTAGGAGGAACGAAAACATGCGTTGCATATAATCCAGCGGCTAGAGATATTCCTAGAACCATCAATGGGATTCTTGACCTTTTACTAATCGCCTTATTGAGCGGAGATAAGAGAATGAATCCAGAATCACAGAATACTGGGATTGAGACAATAAATCCAGTAATATTCATGGCTAGCACTGAACGTTTTGAACCAATGATTTTCAAGGCCGTATTCGCCAATGCTTTAGCGCCTCCACTTTTCTCAAGATACGCACCTATGATACAGCCCAATGCAATGATGATGCCTATACTTCCTAGTGTCTTCCCGAATCCGCTCACTAAGGTATTGGTGACTTCAGTTTCATTAAGGCCACCAATGAATCCCATAACTATGGCAGCTAATAATAAAGACAAAAACGGATGAAATTTAAATTTTGAAGCAGCAATTACCATTAATGCCACAACAACGATCAATGCAAATAATATTTCCATTCGAGAATAGGTTGGTTACTTAAAGATTAAATGTACTAATTTTAAAATATGAAAATTATAATTGCTCCAGACAAATTCAAGGGTTCATTAACTGGTATGGAATTCTGTAAAGCTGTTGAAGAAGGTGTCAAGGAAATTATTCCGGACACCGAGATACTATGGTTGCCTTTAGCCGATGGTGGCGATGGGACTATTGAAGTCGTCAATTACTATCTGAAAGGCCAAATAGTCAATGTTGAGGTTAATAATCCATTCTTTGAACCGACAAAAGCCTCTTACCTTTATTCTGATATTTCTAAAACAGCATTTATTGAAATGGCTGAGGCCTCCGGAATCAAATTGTTGAAAGAAGAAGAACTTGATTGTAAAAATGCCACAACATTGGGCACTGGAGAAATGATTGTCGATGCCATTAAAAAGGGTGCTACAAAGATTATTCTAGGTATTGGTGGAAGTGCAACAAACGATTGTGGTATTGGTATGGCAAGTGCCTTAGGATATCGTTTTTTAGATAAAAACAAGAATGAAGTTATTCCCATAGGAGCTAATCTTTCACGAATTGATTCCATTGATAAAAATCATGTACTGCCTGAATTGAATACTATCACGTTTAAAGTGGCTTGCGATGTTACTAACCCTTTATATGGGAATCAAGGTGCCTCATGTGTGTATGCGTCGCAAAAAGGTGCCTCTGAAAAGGATGTTGTGATGCTCGATAAGGGATTACAGGATTTTTCCAGGATTTTACAAGAAACATTCCAGGTTGATGTGCAATCTGTAAAAGGCGCTGGCGCTGCTGGGGGATTAGGTATAGCATCAAAGGTGTTCTTGAACGGCAACTTGGAGCCTGGTATTGAATTAATGAAAAATATTGCTCAATTTGAATCAAAAATCGAGAATGCTGAGTGGATCATTACGGGTGAAGGAAAATTGGATCAACAAACTTTATCAGGCAAAACCATACATGGCATTATTACCTCTGCCAAAGCTAGAAACATAAAAGTAGCTGCCTTATGCGGAGCCATTGAACTTGACGAAAATAGTATTGAAACGTTCGGGATAGACTATCTAGATGCCGTTTTATATCACTCAGAAAACTTAGAAGACGCCATGTTGAATGGGTTTCGATACGTAAAAGACATGGCGAGAAATTTTGCTGAAAAGATTTGAAATACTTACTTGTCAGGATTCAATAAGATAGCATAGATCTGAATACCAAAACCAATAAGTACTAAGGTAGGTGCTAATCTGATTCGTCTCCAGTTAAAAATGTCAGGGTTGAAAATATTCGGGTCGTCACTTCCCCCTCCAGACATTAGGATAAAGCCTATAGCAATGAATGCCAGTCCAATGAACATGAATTTGTAGTTCTTCTTCCCGAAGATGAACTCTTCTTTAGCTTTTTCCTTACGTTTCTTTTCTCCCATAATGTGAGTCGAATTTGATAATTGCAAATTAACGGTTTTATTTAATACACTGGCGTTAAGAGAATCTAAAATTAGTGTTAGCCTGTTTTACTTATTCCTTATTTCTGCCCTTCGCATGGGCATACCATCAATCACTGCAAATAAGTCGTTAATTTTAAAAAGGTCAGTTCTTCGTGTTTTTATACCCCCATCAAGACCAATCAAGATAACTTCAAAAGGGGTATCTGCTCTTTTGTATTGCTGATATAGTTTTTTTGATTGTTGCCATTTCGCATCTGATTCAATCCCCTTCTTATATTTTTTTGGTCTAACATAAAAAACCAATAATTTACGTTCTGCCAGACCAGCCGGTTCTTTTTGAAATTCCTTTAATTGGTCCACATAATTTGATTGTTGTAAATCATCTGCAATAACAATTACAAGTCTATTGTTCCATTGGTATTCAGACATATTCTGAGCGAAGATATTTACCGTGCACATGAAGTTGATAATACTAAAAATGGCTATAACTCTGAACACTATAAAAGGTTGTTTAAATCATATCAATAATAGAGGTCATCGGTCTTCAAGTTCAAGAATCGCTGTGTGGCAATAAACGTTGATATCCATGTGATCAGTACACCCAGGGTAAGAATACCAATAAATAATGACGCCAACAAAACTGGTTTATTGAGGAATTCTAATTCTGGGAAGGTCTTGTCTAGATAATAAAGAACAATGGCCATCCCTAACATGGCCACAATGGATCCTATGATGCCTAGTTTCACGCTTTGCCAAACAAATGGTCGACGTATAAAACGTTTGGTAGCCCCTACCATTTGCATGGTCTTGATAATGAATCGCTTTGAATACACCGCCAATCTAATGGAACTATTGATCAGTAGAACAGCAATCAAAGTGAATAATGTACTAACGGCCAAGATCCATTTGCTAATGCGTTTTACATTGTCATTCATTAAGGTGACCAGGTCATTGTCGTATCGCACTTCCTCAACGAACTTTTTGGCAGTGGTCACTTCAGAAATACTATCTAAATAGGTTTGAGTGACATAATCAGCTTTCACATTAACATCGATGGAGTTCTGTAAAGGATTAAACCCCACGAAGTCCATGAAATCCTCTCCCGTTTCCGCTTTCATAAGCTCTGCCGCATCTTCTTTAGAAATGTATTTAGTTGATTTCACATAATCGGCCATGGCCAAGCTTTTTTCAAGCTGTTTGATTTCAACGTCCTTGGCAGAATCATTCAAGTAAATGGTCATGACGACTTGTTCCTTGAAATGATCGGAAACCTTCTTGGCATTCAGGATCAATAGCCCTAAAAGACCAAGGAGAAATAACACCAAAGCAATACTGATAACAACCGAGAAGTAGGAAGAAATCAGTTTTCGTTTTTGGTACTTTTCAAAAGATGAACTCATATAAATGACCTTAGCGCTGTAAAAATAAAAAAGTAAATCAAGTTGGAGTTGATAACAACGTTTAAACTTTCAACATTGTTATATTAACTGTAAATTTGGGCTTTTAAAGAAGGAAAAACTGAAAATGACATACCAGTTCAACGACATAGAGGCTAAATGGCAAAAATATTGGGCGGATAACAAAACGTTTAAAGCTGAAAATAGATCAGATAAACCTAAATTCTATGTGTTGGACATGTTTCCCTACCCAAGTGGTGCAGGTCTGCATGTTGGTCATCCTTTAGGTTATATTGCTTCAGATATTTATGCGCGTTACAAGCGTCATAAAGGGTTTAATGTGTTGCATCCTCAAGGTTACGATAGCTTTGGTTTGCCAGCAGAACAATATGCCATTCAAACAGGTCAGCATCCGGCAATCACTACTGCTGAAAATATCAAGACCTATCGCCGTCAGTTGGACCAAATCGGTTTTTCATTTGATTGGTCGCGCGAAGTTAGAACCAGTGACCCAAAATATTACAAGTGGACACAATGGATCTTCATTCAGTTGTTCAACTCTTGGTATAATATAGATACAGATAAAGCTGAAGACATTTCAGAATTGATTAAACTGTTTTCTTCGGATGGAAACACCAAGGTAAATGCCGCCTGTGATGATGATATTGATTCATTTTCTGCGGATGAATGGAATACTCTCTCATCCAAAAAACAACAAGAAATATTATTACAATACAGACTGACCTACCTAGCTGAAACCGAAGTAAATTGGTGTCCAGCTTTAGGTACGGTTTTAGCCAATGACGAAATAATCAATGGCGTATCAGAGCGTGGTGGACATCCTGTTGTTAGAAAGAAAATGACCCAGTGGAGTATGCGTATTTCAGCCTATGCAGAACGTTTGCTTCAGGGATTGGATACCATAGATTGGACAGATTCCTTAAAGGAAAGCCAGCGTAACTGGATTGGGAAATCGGTCGGTGCATCCGTGACCTTTAATATTGAGGAGCACGAGGAGGTGATCGATGTATTCACCACGCGTCCAGATACCATTTTCGGAGTGAGTTTTATGACCTTGGCTCCCGAACATGAATTAGTGTCCAAAATCACTACTACAGAACAAAAGGCGGAAGTTGAAGCATATATCGAAGCAACTGCAAAACGCAGCGAGCGCGATAGAATGGCAGATGTAAAACATATTTCTGGAGCTTTTACTGGCGCTTATGCAGAGCATCCTTTTACCAAAGAGCCAATTCCAATTTGGATTGGTGATTACGTATTAGCTGGTTACGGAACAGGAGCAGTTATGTCTGTGCCTTGCGGTGACCAAAGAGATTACGATTTTGCGAAGTACTATAATATTTCAATTCCGAATATTTTCGAAGGGGTTGATATTTCTCAAGAAGCCTTCGCAGATAAAGACAATACCGTCATTGCAAATAGTGATTTCCTTAATGGGCTGAAATATAAGAAAGCTGTAAAAACAGCGATCTACGAATTAGAAAAATTAGGTCAAGGTAAAGGTAAGACTAATTACAGATTACGTGATGCAGTGTTTAGCAGACAGCGTTATTGGGGAGAACCCTTCCCAGTATATTATGTAAACGGTATGCCTCAAATGATCGAGGCTAAATATTTACCTATTAAATTACCTGAAGTAGAAAAATATTTACCAACTGAAACCGGTGAACCACCTTTAGGAAATGCGACTATTTGGGCTTGGGATACCAATACCAATAAAGTTGTAAGTAATGACAAGATTGTCACGTCGAGCGCAGTCGAGACGTCTCAAGACAACGACGTGTATCCGCTAGAATTGAACACTATGCCGGGCTGGGCGGGAAGCTCGCAGTATTTTAATCGCTATATGGATCCTCATAATGACGATGAAATCTTCAGTAAAGAAGCGATTGATTACTGGCAACAAGTGGATCTGTACATTGGCGGAAGCGAGCATGCAACA